>NZ_JBSFLV010000049.1:0-68395 GCF_053599215.1 Streptomyces sp. NPDC001002
GCCCGGCTGCGGGAGTGGCTGGCGAAGGTCCTGCCGACGCTCGGCCCGAAGCCGTCCCCGGACGACTGGCCCGGCCGCCGCGCCTACGACCTCGGGCGTGTACGCGCTGATGATCGCGGTCGACGCCAAGAACAGCGACAGCCCCAAGGCGGCGGTGACCGAGGTCCGCGACCGCATCAAGGGTCTGAAGGACGTCCAGTCGGTCACCCCGGCCAACTTCAACAAGGCGGGCGACACCGCGACGATCACCGTCGTCCCCGACTCCAAGCCCTCGTCGGTGACGACCGAGGACCTGGTGCACTCCATCCGTGACGCGGGCGCCGACATCAAGGCCGACACCGACGCGACGGTCCTGGTCACCGG
This sequence comes from Streptomyces sp. NPDC001002, assembly GCF_053599215.1. NCBI lineage: Bacteria > Bacillati > Actinomycetota > Actinomycetes > Kitasatosporales > Streptomycetaceae > Streptomyces > Streptomyces sp. NPDC001002. The sequence goes on from NZ_JBSFLV010000049.1 coordinate 364, forward strand.
CACGACGGCGATGAACATCGACGTCTCGCAGAAGCTGAACGACGCGCTGATCCCGTATCTGATCCTGGTGGTCGGCCTCGCCTTCCTCCTGCTGATCGTGGTCTTCCGCTCGATCCTGGTCCCGCTGAAGGCGGCCCTCGGCTTCCTGCTCTCCGTCATGGCGGCGCTCGGCGCGGTCGTCGCGGTCTTCCAGTGGGGCTGGTTCGCGGGCCTGCTGGGCGTGGAGGAGACCGGCCCGGTCATGTCGATGATGCCGATCTTCATGGTCGGCGTGGTCTTCGGCCTCGCGATGGACTACGAGGTCTTCCTCGTGACCCGCATGCGAGAGGCCTACGTCCACGGCGAGAAGGCCAGCCAGGCCGTCGTCACCGGCTTCAAGCACGGCGCGCGGGTCGTCACGGCCGCGGCGGTCATCATGATGGCGGTCTTCGCGGGCTTCATCGGCTCCAGCGAATCCATGATCAAGATGATCGGCTTCGGCCTCGCGATCGCGGTCTTCTTCGACGCGTTCATCGTGCGGATGGCGATCGTGCCGGCGGTCCTCGCGCTGCTCGGGAAGCGGGCCTGGTGGCTGCCGAAGTGGCTGGACCGGGCGCTGCCGAACGTGGACGTGGAGGGTGAGGGCCTGAAGGCTCTGACGGATGCGAAGGACTCGGATCCGGACGAGGAGAAGGAGCTGGTCCGGGCCTAGAAGGTATAGCTCGGAGGTAGTCACGGCGGCTTCTCGAACCCGCAGGGTGTAGTGCGCTACACCCCGGGTTCGGGAGGCCGCTCCCTCGTTGGCGGAGGCGCCGGACGGGATCGTGGACAGCGGATCGAAGAGAGATCCGGAACTCCATGTCATCCCTGTCGTCCCTGGTCAGAAAGGCCCTCCGATGCGCTCTTCCCGTTCTCCGCTCGCCGCCGTCAAGAAGTTCGTCGCCGACCTCGTCCTGTGGAGCTGCTTCGTCGGCGGCCTCGCCGCCAGCACGGCCGCGGGTACGGTCCTCGACGGCACCGGCAAGAACATCGTCACGGGCGCCGGAGCGGTGGTCGCGCTCCTCGCCGGCTCACGCATAGCGAAGAAGCCGAGGATCAAGGCGTTCCTGTCCCGCCCCGGCACCCTCTGGTTCCTGTTCCTCTTCAACGGCGGTACCGCGGTCGCCATGTACTTCACGATGGACGGCATCAAGGGGATCCTGGCCGCCGCGATGATGGGCCTGGTCTCGCTGGGCGCGGCGGGCGGGCTCATCGCGGGCCGCCGTCAGCGGGCGGAGGCAGCGGAGGCGGAGTGGGTGTGAGCGGGCTGAGTGTGAGGGGGGCGGGCGTCCAGGGCCTGGCGGAGCTCGGCCGCTGGGAAGGGTGTCCGCTTGCTCTCCGTGAGCAGCCGGCGGTGGAAGTCGTCGAGGACGAGGGCGTGCGGGGCGTGGCGGTCGAGGAGGACGGCGATGTCCGGAGGGTGCCCCGAGAGGCCCAGTCGCGCAGAAAGACCCCGTGCTCCTTCCCGCCGCATACGGCCTCCGGCAGGTGGTTGGGTGCGTAACTGAGGTCGTGGACGAGGTGGTTGGTGAGGAACTCGGCCTCCTCCGCGGAGAGTTCGAAGTCGCGGCTGAGAGCGAGTCCGAAGTCGGCGAAGTGCGCGTCGAAGTGCACGAACCCGCGTGAGCTCATGAACTCCGTTCCCCGGGACAGGACGTCTGCCGCCCGCCGGTAGTCAGGAACGTCGGCGAGCCGCTCCCCGAGCGTCCGGGGCAGGTTTTCCAGGAACGGTACGAGACGTCCAGCCGACGGTGTACCGCGTCGGATCCCCCAGCGGGCGACGGCCCCCTCGACCCCGCCGAACGCGTCCGCGAAGTAGGTGGGCCGCTGATCGGGCAGCACCCGGCAGCGGTACAGCAGCGGTACAGCAGCGGTACAGCAGCGGTACAGCAGCGGGAAAGCGGCGCGGTGAGGTGCGCGGCGAGTTCGCGCCAGGCATCGAAGCCGGCCGACCCGATGCCGTACTGGTAGAAGGTGGGCAGTTCGAAGAGGTTGGCCGTGGAGCGCACGTGCTCCGGCCGGAGTTCGAGGTCCGTCAAGGGAACTCGCTTCACGAATACGGGAGTTCCGGCGACCTCCATCTCGGACCGTCGCCCCCCGATACCTGAACCGACGACCGGCGCGGCCGCCACGGTATCGGCGGCTCCAGAAGCACGAGGTGATCAGTGCCGGTCAGTATTCACCTCGGCCCACACGGTCTTCCTTGGATACGGCCCCATGGCCACGCCCCATCGATCAGCCAGGGCGTCCACGAGGAGGAGACCTCTGCCGGACTCGGCGCCGGGGGCCGGGGCGGGGGCGAGGGGCGGGAGGGCGTCGGCTCGGGTGTCGGTGACTTCGATACGGAGGGTGTTGCCGACGACGTACAGAGTCAGGCGGAAGTCCCGTCCCGGTACGCGACCGTGCGTCACCGCGTTGGCGGCCAGCTCGGCGACGATCTGCGATGCGGTCTCCAACGGGAGGTCCCAGGCGTGGAGTTGTTCGGCGGCGAGAAGGCGGGCGAGGCGGGCGCCGCGGGGGGTGGGGGAGAGGGGGACGGAGAAATTGCGGATGGTGATTTCTTGATTCATGTCACTCAGAGTGGCCGCGTTTGCTTCTCTGAGTGAGTGGTGGTGCCGGTACGTAGCGTGACTGTCTCGGCTTTGTCCCGCACTGTCTCGTCAGTCTCGGGGGTTGTACGGGTACGGAGGGTGCATGAACGAGGGTGTGGACGAGGCCGGTTGGGATGTACAGCCGGGGGACGAGATTGCGCCGTTGGTCCAGGCGGTGGGACGGATGCTCAGGTTCTTCCGCGAGGTCGCGGGGATGCGGGTGGCCGATCTGGCGCAGGCGATGGGCTACGGCGAGGACATGATCCGGAAGATCGAGCGCGGTGTGCGCATTCCGAGGCCGGAGTTCCTGGAACGGGCGGATCAACTGCTGGGCGCACAAGGGCATCTGAGGGCATTCACGAAGGACATGGAGGAGGCCCGGTATCCGCAGAAAGTGCGGGAGCTGAAGGAGTTGGAGGACAAGGCGGTTGAGCTGATGCAGTACAGCAACCACAACATCCAAGGGCTGTTGCAGACGCCGGCGTATGCACGGGCGCTGTACGAGACGCGGCAACCCGCGTACTCGCCGGACGAGGTGGAGCGGGAGACCGTCGCACGCATGGCCAGGAAGTCGATCTTCGAGAGGAAGCCTGCCCCGACGCTCAGTTTCGTCCAGGAACAGGTAACGCTGGAGCGCCCCATCGGTGGGAGGGTGGTGCTGCGATCGCAGCTCGAACACCTTTTGGAGATCGGGCAGATGCGGAGCGTTACGCTTCAGGTCATGCCGACCAGTAGGGAGGGCCATGCCGGGATGGATGGCCTGGTCCAGGTGTTGAAGTTTGCTGATGGCGCGGGGATCGGACGTTCCGACGGAGCGTTCAGCGGCCGCCCGGTCTCAAACCCCAGGGAGCTTCGTATCCTTGAATTGCGGTATGGCATGATCCGGGCGCAGGCCCTCACCCCGGGGGAGTCACTCGCCTTCATCGAGCAAGTGCTGGGGAGACTATGAGCACCGCCGAACTCCACTGGTTCAAGAGCAGCTACAGCGACAGCAGTGCGCCTGGCGATTGCGTAGAGGTGGCCGCTACCCCCACCACGATCCACATCCGCGACTCAAAGGCCCCCCAAGCCCCCCACCTCACCGTCGCCCCCGCCACCTGGTCCGACTTCCTGGAGCAGCTATGACGACTCTCTCCGAACGTCCCAACACCGCGCTGCTGGTGATCGACGTGCAGGTCGCCGTCGTGGCCGACGCCTACGAGCGTGACGCGGTCATCGCGAACATCTCCGGGCTCGTAGACAGGGCACGAGACCAAGCCACGCCGGTCGTCTGGGTGCAGCACTCCGACGACAACGTGACGCAGGGAAGCGACGGCTGGCAGTACGTCCCCGAGCTGACCCGCCAAGACGCGGAGCGCCTCGTGCACAAGCGCTACGGCGACTCCTTCGAGGACACGGACCTGGAGGACGTCCTCGCCGAGGCCGGGGTCGGACACGTCGTCGTGGTCGGCGCGTCCACGGACGCCTGCATCCGCGCCACGATCCACGGCGCCTTCGCACGCGGCTACGACGTCACGCTCGTCGGCGACGCCCACACCACGACGGACCTGAGCCAGTGGGGTGCCCCGCCGCCGGACCAGGTCGTCGCGCACACGAACCTGTACTGGCAGTACAACGGGGCCCCGGGCCGCACGGCAGCGGTGACCGAGGCGAAGGAAATCTCGTTCGAGAACTGAGCACACCCCCCGTTACCGTGCCTGCATGACCACGAACGACAACACCACCACCGAAGACACCGGCGACTCCGGAGCCAGCCCCCGATTCGCCGAGGCGGTAAGGGAGTTGGGGCTGGCGGACCTGCTCACTCGCGTCCGCCGCTTCCCGGACGCGACCCGCACCGCGGCCGAGGCCGCCGCGGCGATCGGGTGCGAGTTGAGCGAGATCTGCAAGTCCCTGATCTTCGCGGCGGACGGCGTCCCGGTGCTCGTGCTGATGGACGGCTCGTCGAGGGTGGACCTGGAACGCGTCCGGCAGGAGCTCGGCGTGGAGAAGGTCACGCGGGCCAAGGCGGACGTCGTACGGGAGACGACCGGGTACGCCATCGGCGGCGTACCGCCCTTCGGACACCGTACGAAGACGCGCGTACTGGCGGACCGTTCGCTGCTGGAGCACGACGTGGTGTGGGCCGCGGCCGGCAACCCGCACACGGTCTTCCCCATGGAACCGAAGGACTTGGTGGCCCACGCCGGCGCGACTCTCGTGGACGTGCGCGAGCGCGACTCGTGACCCCCCTGGTGGCCACGGCCGTCCTGCTGGCCGCGGTCACGCACGCCAGCTGGAACGCCATCGCCCACCAAATCACCGACAAACTGGTCGGGTTCACGCTGATCGCGGGCGGCGGGGTGTTGATCGGCCTGGCGATGATGCCGTTCGTGCCGATACCGGCGCGCGGGGCCTGGCCGTACCTCTTGCTCTCCGGCGCCATCCACATCGCGTACTTCGTACTCCTGATGCGGTCGTTCAAGCTGGGCGACTTCGGCCAGGCGTACCCCATCGCCCGCGGCACCGCACCCCTGGTCGTCACCCTCCTCGCCGCGGTCTTCGCCCACGAGGTCCCCAACGGCTGGGCCGCCGCAGGAATCGCCCTCTCCTGCACGGGCCTGACCGGAGTCGCCGTCTGGGGCATGCGCGGCAGCCGCCCCAACTGGCCGGCGATCGGCGCGGCGCTGGCGACGGGCCTGACGATCGCCGCGTACACGGTCGTCGACGGCCTGGGCGTCCGCGCCTCGGGCTCGTCCCTCGGCTACATCGCGTACTTGATGGCGGTGGAGGGCCTGGCCATCCCGGCCTACGCAGCCACCCGCCTACGAGGCGAACTCCTCACATCCCTACGCCCGTTCGCCACCCTCGGCCTCCTGGGCGCAGCCTTGTCCGTCGCCGCGTACGGCCTGGTCCTGTGGGCCCAGACGAAGGCGGAACTGGCCCCGATCGCGGCGTTGAGAGAGTCGTCGATCATCGTCGGCGCGGCCATCGGCGCCGTCTTCTTCAAGGAACGGTTCGGGGTGTCCCGTATCGCGGCCGCGGTGTTGTTGGTGGCGGGGATCGGGTTGATGTTGCGGGCCGGGTAGGGCGGTGTCCGGATCGGGCAGGTGTCGCCGCGGCCCATGGTGATGCAGGCGTCCGACTCCTTGGCGGCGTCGACGGTGAGCATCATGTGAAAGCATCAGTCCATGCTGACGTCAGTCGACACTGATCTGATCCGGGTTCTGGCCGATCCGCTCAGGCTCCGGATCGTGACCTTGCTCGCCCAAGAGACGCTGTGCACCACCCACCTGGTCGAGGAGACCGGTGCTCGGCAAACCAACCTCTCCAACCACATGAAGGTGCTGCGCGAAGCCGGCGTCGTCGAGACGGAGCCGTGCGGCCGGTACACCTACTACCGGCTCAAGCCCGACGTGCTCGCCTCACTCGCCGGCCGGTTCGCGGAGCTGGCCGCGTCCGCGCGCACCGCCGCCGAGAACAAGCGGGCCTGTCCATGACCCCTGCCGACGCCGCCGAGGAGTCCGTGCCGGCCACTCCGGTGCGTGAATCCATCGCGCCCGCGCCGGGCGCCACTCCGCCGCGCGCCCCGCTGGCCGCGCGTGCCGCCGCCGAACTCATAGGCACCGCGCTCCTGGTGGCCATCGTGGTCGGCTCCGGCATCCAGGCCACCCAACTGACCAAGGACGTCGGCCTGCAACTGCTCGCCAACTCCACGGCCACCGTCTTCGGCCTGGGCGTCCTGATCCTGCTGTTCGGCCCGGTCTCCGGCGCGCACTTCAACCCGGTCGTGACGCTGGCCGAGTGGTGGACCGCGCGACGCGGCGGCGCCGGCGTCACTGTGCGCGAGGCGGCCGTGTACGTCCCTGTTCAGGTAGTCGGTGCCATCGGCGGTGCGGTTCTGGCGGATGCGATGTTCGGTGAGCCGCTGGTGAGGTGGTCCACCCACGACCGCTCCGCGGGACACCTTCTCCTCGGTGAAGTCGTCGCCACGGCCGGCCTGATTCTCCTGATCTTCGGCCTCGCCCGCGCGAACCGGCTCCAGTACGCGCCCGTGGCGGTCGCCTCCTACATCGGCGCCGCGTACTGGTTCACGTCGTCGACGTCCTTCGCCAACCCGGCGGTGACGATCGGTCGTGCCTTCACGGACACCTTCGCGGGCATCGCGCCCGGGTCGCTCGCCGGCTTCATCGCCATGCAACTCATCGGCGGCGTGGTCGGGTTGGCTCTGGTGGCTGTCATCTTCGTGCCTGGTCGACAAGACGTTCAGTGACAGAGGCGAGTTGACCGGACCGTTCCCCGGGCTTGCCGACGACTTGACGGTCCGTTCCATGGGCGTTCAGACGGCTGTCTGTGTCTGGGATGTGTGGTGCCCCTAGGGTCCCTGAGGATTTCGAAAGAAGGGGCTCATGGGCATACTCCACGCGGTCCGGGCCGGCGGGATCACCAAGTGCTTCGGCGATGTCGTCGCGCTCGACGGCGTCGATCTGGATGTGACACAGGGACAGATCCACGGTCTGGTCGGGCCGAACGGGGCCGGCAAGACCACCCTGCTCGGTCTGCTGCTCGGGCTGGCCGTCGCCGACAGCGGGCGGCTGGAGATCCTCGGTCAGCAGGTCGGGCGGGCCTTCGCCGCCCCCGACGGCGTCGCCGGTTTCGTGGACGGGCCCGGTCTCTACCCTTCTCTCACCGCCCGGCAGAACCTCGCCGCGCTGGCCGCTCTCCGGGGCGCCGACGCGCGGACGGCGGGGATCGACGACGTGCTCGACCAGGTCGGGCTCACCGATGTCGCCGACGACAAGGCCCGCGGCTTCTCGCTCGGCATGCGCCAGCGGCTCGGGCTCGCCGCCGCGCTGCTCACCAAGCCCCGGCTGCTGGTGCTCGACGAACCGTCCAACGGCCTTGATCCGGCGGGCAAGAGACATGTGCACGGGGTCCTCAACCGGCTCGCCGCCGACGGAACCGCTGTCGTGCTCTCCAGCCACCGTATGGACGACCTGGAGGCGCTGTGCTCCGAGGTCACCATCCTCGCCACCGGACGGGTCGTCTTCTCCGGCCCGTTGAGCAAGATGGCCGCCGAGAGCCGCGAACTCGAGTACCGGTTGCGTACGTCGGACACGCAGGCGGCACGGCTGCTGGCCGCCGAGACGGCCGGCATCCGGGTCGTCGACTACATCGGAGCGCGGCAGGACGCGGAGGTCCTCATCGTGCGCGCGCTCGTGCCCGCCCTCGACGAACTGGTGGCCCAGATCGTGCGGTCGGGCATCGCCGTACGCGAACTCGCCCCCGTCGTATCGCCCCTTGAGGCCGCGTTCCTCGAACTCACCGACCAGCAGGAGCAGAAGGAGCAGGAGGCCGGCCGATGACCGCTACTGCTACCGCGACCGCCGTCGCCGAACCCACCGCCGTAGCGCGCCGCGTCTCCGTCGCGCGCGGGTACCGCTTCGAGCTCGTCAAGCTGGTCTCGCAGTGGCGGATCCGGTTGCTGGTCCTGGCGTGTTGGATCGCGCCCGCGCTCTTCGTCGCCGGGGTGAGCCAGCAGGACACGCTTCCCTCCGACACCCTCTTCGGCCGCTGGATGCACGCCACGGGGTGGGCCGGGCCGCTGGTCATGCTGGGTTTCGCGGGGAGTTGGGCGCTTCCGCTGCTGACCTCGCTGGTCGCCGGTGACGTGTTCGCCGCCGAGGACCGGCTCGGCACCTGGCGGCATCTGCTGGTCGCGGTCCGTTCGCCCGCGCGGATCTTCGTGGCGAAGACGCTGGCCAGCGTCACCGTCATCCTGGCGTTGGTCGCGGGGCTGGCCGTCTCCAGCACGGTCGGCGGCCTCCTGGCCGTCGGCAACCAGCCGCTGGTGGGACTGGACGGGCATCTGCTGACGCCCGGGGACGCGGCGGGCGCGGTCCTGCTCTCCTGGACCGCGGCCCTCGCCCCGACCCTGGCCCTCGCCGCGATCGGACTCCTCGGGTCGGTCGCGCTCGGGCGGTCCTCGATGGGACTGCTGCTGCCCGTGCTGGTCGCGCTCGCGATGCAGGTCGCACAGATGCTGCCGCTGCCCGTCGCCGTGCGCCTCGCCCTGCCCGGCTACGCCTTCATCGCCTGGAACGGCCTGTTCACCAGCCCGGCCCAGCTCGCCCCGCTGCTGATCGGCGTCGCGGTCAGCCTGGTGTGGGCGCTGCTCGCGACCGCGCTGGCCTATGTGCTGTTCGTACGACGGGACTTCACGAACGCGGCCTACGACGGTTCCGGGCGCCGCGCGATCACCGTGGGCCTGCTGCCGCTGGCCGCGCTGACCGCCGTCACCGTGGGAGTCGTCGCCGTGGCCACGCCGTCCACGGGCTCCGGGATCGAGCAGGTGAAGGTGCAGAAGTCCCTCGCGACCGTGTTCGCGCATCTGTACCGCCTGCAGACACGGGAACTCCACCGACCCGCCGTCACCGAGGCCCAGTTGCGGACCTCGGCCGCGTGCACCAAGAGCGCCGGCCAGGCCGCCCAGGAGGGCGCGGGCAACGACTGGCGCTGCGTCGTGAGCTGGCACCTCCCCGGGGTCGCGGTCACCGGGTCGGCGATCTACCAGCTCGACATCACCTCGGACGGGCGGTTCGTGGCGGACGGCGACGGTCCCAAGGAAGTCAACGGCTACTTCCTGGTGCGGACTTCGACCGGTGACGCCCCGAATCCGCTGTGGCAGTTCGACGGCAACGTCGACCTGCTCGACACCCACTGAAGGGAACAGTTCCGTGCAGGTAATGCGCCAGCGTCGGATCAGCGAGAAGAAGCAGGTCAACCTCTTCGGCAGACACGTCGGCCGCCGGGCACTGCTGGTGACGACGGGTATCGCCGTCGCCCTCGGTGTCACGGGCACGGCGGTCGCCTCGACCTACCGGTTCGGCACCCAGCAGGTCGGCCAGACCACCGCCAACGGGCAGGTCATCTCCAGCGACCAGTACATCAAGCCGTACGGCAGCCGTACGGTCATCAACGACGGCAAGATCATGTCGTCGACGGTCAGCCCGGACGGCACCCACCTCGCGGCCTCGATCGCCGACGGCGACGCCTCTCTGGTGATCATGGACCTGGCCACCGGTCAGGTGAAGCAGAAGGTCGGCACCAGCACGGCGGACGACCTGCGCATCAGCAGCGGCGCCGTCGGCCAGGAAGGCCCGACCTACTCGCCCGACGGCAAGCAGCTGTGGCTCGGGCAGGCGAACGGCTACACCAAGTTCACCGTCAACGCGGACGGCACCCTCGCGAGCCCGATCGCCGTCCCGATCGCGGCCGACGGCGCCAAGCAGGCACTCGTGGGCGCGGCCGTCTTCTCCGCCGACGGTTCCACCGTGTACTCGGCGGTCAACGGCCAGAACAAGGTGGTCGCCATCGACGCGGCGACCGGAACCATCAAGCAGACCTGGGCCGTCGGCACCGCCCCGCGCGGAATCGCCCTGGTCGGCGGCACGTTGTACGTCAGCAACGAGGGCGGGCGCCCGGCGAAGGCCGGCGACACCACCATCAACTCCTACGGCACCGACGTGCCCGCTAACCCGAAGACGGGCGCCAGCACCACCGGCACGGTCAGCGTCATCGACACCGCCGACCCGTCGGCCGCCGTCGGCACCATCCCCGTAGGACTGCACCCGACCGCCGTGTACGCCAAGAAGGGCGCGGTGTTCGTCACCAACACCGCCGACAACAGCGTCTCGGTCATCGACACCCGCAAGGGCAAGGTCGTCCAGACCATCGCCACCCAGCCGTGGCCCGAGGCGTCCGTCGGCTACGAGCCGAACGCGGTGACGCTCACCGACGACGGCCGGCTTCTGGTCACGCTCGGCCGCGCCAACGCGGTCGCCGTCTACCGCTACAACTCCCCGCAGCAGCCCGCCCGTTACGTCGGCCTGCTCCCCACCGACTACTTCCCCTCGGGCATCACGGCCAACGGCAGGCAGGTCGTCGTCGCCAACACCCGTGGCGTGGACGCGCTGCGCCCCGACGCCGCCGGCCACAACACGCACGACACCACGTCGAGCCTCACGCAGTTCACGCTGCCCAGCGACCTCGTCGTCAGGTCCCAGACGGCCAAGGTCTTCAAGCAGAACGGCTGGACGCCCGGCTCGGTCACCACGGCCAAGGGCAGGAACCACACGAAGGCCGTCCCGGTCCCCGCCCGGCTCGGCGACCCCTCGACGATCAAGCACGTGTTCCTGCTCGTCAAGGAGAACCGCACCTACGACCAGGTCTTCGGCGACATCCCGGAGGGCAACGGCAACGCCTCGCTCACCCAGTTCGGCGAGAACGTGACGCCCAACCAGCACGCGCTGGCCCAGCAGTTCGGGCTCTACGACAACTTCTACGACATCGGCACCAACTCCGCCGAGGGCCACAACTGGCTGATGCAGTCGGACAACCCGGAGTACACCGAGTCCTCGGCCGGCGAGTACACGCGCAGCTACGACACCGAGAACGACGTCCTGGGCCACCAGAAGACCGGGTTCATCTGGACCGGCGCGCAGGCGGCCGGCAAGTCGGTGAAGGACTTCGGCGAGTTCCAGTCGCTGGAGACCAAGCCGGCCGGCGCGACCTGGCAGAACCTGTACTGCGACAGCAAGAACATGGCCGCGACGGGGGCCGAGACCGCGTACCCGATCAAGACGGGTTCGGCGATCCCCTCGCTCAACGACGTGTCGGTGCAGGGCTTCCCGCTGTTCGACCTCGACGTGCCGGACATCTACAAGGAACAGATCTGGCAGCAGGACTTCGAGAAGAACGGCCCGGCGAACCTGAACATGTTCTGGTTCTCCAACGACCACACCGGCGGCCCGGCGAACGCGGCGGCCGAGGTCGCCGACAACGACCTCGCGGTCGGCCGGATGGTCGACAAGATCACCCACAGCAAGTACTGGAAGGACTCGGCGATCTTCGTCGTCGAGGACGACTCCCAGGCCGGCCTCGACCACGTCGACGGCCACCGCGCCCCGGTCCAGGTGATCAGCCCGTACGCCAACCACAACACGGTCGACGACCACTACTACTCGCAGATCACCATGGTCCGTACCGTCGAGCAGATCCTCGGGATCCACCCGATGAACCAGCTCGACAGCGCGGCCACGCCCATGTACGGGGCGTTCACGCGGAAGGCGGACACCACCCCGTTCACGGCGGTGCCCAACCGGACCTCGCTGACCCTAGGCGTGAGCCCCCAGCCGTCCTGCGGCTCGGACACCCCGGCGGCCCAGGACACCGACGCGGCGCCCGCGCCGACGTCCGTCTCGGTGCCGGCGGCCGAGAAGGCGCTCGCGGCGCAGTGGAAGACCTGGGCCTCGCACCAGCGCCTCACGGGCCCCAACGCGGTTCCCGACTACGCCAACCCCACCCAGATGAACCGCTACACCTGGTACCAGACCCACAACTGGACCAAGCCGTACCCCGGCGACCGCAAGATCTACACGCCTGACGACGTGCCGGGCGCCTACCTCCCGTCACCGGAGTCCGACGGCTGACACAGCTGCCTAGGAGGAATCCAGGGCCGCCCGGCCGATCAACTGAGGTTCTGCTGCAGGAAGTCGACGATGTGGCCCATCGTCTCCTGGGTGGACCAGGGCTGGGCGGCCGAGGTGTCGCCGGTGAAGGACAGGTCGCCGTGGCCCGCGCCGGTGAGGACGTAACGGGTGCTGTCGATGCCCTTGGCGCGGAGTGCCGTGTGCAGGTTCAGGGTCTGGCTGGGTGAGACCAGGTTGTCGGCGCTGCCGTGGAACAGGACGAAGGGCGCGGTCCTGGAGTTGATGTGCGTGCTCGGGTCGGCGGCCGCGATCTGGCTCGTACGGTCCTCGATCGACTTCTTGGTGCCGGGGCCGTAGACCCACTGGGCGGCGACGTTGCCCGCGGTGTAGTTGGCCTTCTGCGCGGCGGTGTCGTAGTCGGCCGCGAGGGTGGACAGGTCGGCAGGGCCGAACTCGTCGACGACGCCCTGCACTTCACTGCTCTGGTCGAGGTTGTCGCCGACGTCGAAGGACTTGTCCCCGTTGGTGACGCCGGTCATGGCGGCCAGGTAGCCGCCCGCGGACTGGCCCCATACGGCGACGTTGTCGACGTCGATGTCGTACTTGTCGGCGTTGGCGCGGAGGTAGCGGATCGCGGACTTCACGTCGGCGACGGCGTCCTTGTACGTGGCGCCGTTCGTGACGGTGCGGTACTGGATGCTGGCCACGACGTAGCCCTGGTCGGCCACGTAGGTGCGCTGGCTCAGGTTGGCGGTGCGGTCCGCCATGCTGAATCCGCCGCCGGTCATGTAGACGACCAGCGGCTTCTTGCCCGACGTGGACGTGGGCACCTGGATGTCCAGCTTCAGGTCGCTCTTCTTGCCGTTCGTGGTCGGCGAGGAGTACGTGATGTCGTTCGTGGCGGTGATCCCGGAGGTCGCGCACTTGATCTGCGCGCCCTTGGGATCGATCACGGTGCTCGTGCTGGTGTCCGACTTCTTGATGGTCTTGGCCACGGGGATGTTTCCCGCGTTGCCGCCGGTGGCGCCCGACGGCATCCCGCTGGGCGCTCCGCTGGACGTCCCGGTACCGCTGCTCGCCGCGGTCGTGGGGCAGGCGGCCGTCTGGGCACTCGCGCTGGAGGCGTCGCTCGCCGAACCGCTGGACGAGCTGTCGCCGCCCGATGAGCAGGCGGCCAGGCTCAGCCATACGGCGACGGTCGCCGCGACGGCGGCGGTGCCCTTCCATGGACCCGTCCGTGAGCTCCTCCACGAGCCCGGCCGGGACGTCCCCGCGTTCCGTGCCTGCCGCCGCGTGATCCCGCTGTTTTCGAGCATGTCTGTTCTCCTCGCCGATACGAAGTCATGAAACGGAGATTCAATCTCCGTTTCGCTCGGCTACCGTAGCATCAAACGGAGATTGGATCTCCGCTTACACTTGGAGGTGTGATGCGCGGGACATTCCGGCATCACCCGCAACCGGAAGGAGGGGTGACCGGCATGGCTGAGCCCGCTGGCTTCGACAGGCCGCCGCTGCGGCGCGATGCCGAGCTGAACCGTCGTCGCCTGCTGGCCGCAGGGCGCGAGGTGTTCCGCGACCGGGGTCTGACCGCGACCCTCGACGATGTAGCCCGCCATGCGGGGCTCGGCGTGGGGACGGCCTACCGGCACTTCGCCAACAAGGAAGAGCTCGTCGACGCGGTCTTCGAGGACATGATCGACCGGGTCGAGGCGTCCGCCCGGGAGGCCGCCGCCGATCCCGACCCGTGGCACGGGCTGGCGTCCAGCCTGGAGAAGGTGTGCGAACTCCAGGCGCACGACCGGGGGTTGCGCGAGGTCATGCTCGGCACCGGCAAGGCCGCCCAGCGGCACGCCCTCGTCGACCGACGCGTCAGGCCTCTCGTCGACGCGCTGATCACCCGCGCCAAGGAACAGGGGACGCTGCGCGCCGACGTGGTGCCGCTGGACCTGCCGATGATCCAGCTGATGGTGGCGTCGATCACCGACCGCACGGGAGAGCCGGACCTGTGGCGTCGGTATCTACGACTCCTGCTGGACGGCATGCGCACGCGACCGGACGGGGTGCGACTCCTGCCGCCGGGACCGGCGTTCGGGGGGCCGGAGAAGGGCTTGGGGTCTGGGGAGGCGGGCTGATGGAGGGGTGCCGCGAACATCGGACTGATCGACTGGCCACCCGGGCCACCGTCACACCCTGACCGCCGTCACGCCCCGGCCACCGTCACAGCACGTCCGCCAGTCGGTCCACCTGGTCCGGGTCGGTGCCGTAGCAGTAGAGCATCACCTCGTCCGCGCCGAGGTCGGTGAAGGCGGTGATCGTCTCGCGGATCTGCGTCGGGGTCGTGAGCATGCCGGACACCATGCGGTCGGCCATGCCGGTGAAGGCGTAGTACGCGTGCATGTTGCTGCGGGCGTCGTCGATCACGTCGTCCGGGCCCAGTGCGACGTTGACCTGCGCGACGAGACGCGGTTCGCCGGCGCGGTCGTACTCCTTCCAGAACCGGCGTGCCGTGTCGAACAGGCCGCCCGCCCAGGAGGGTGCCGCGGCGGCGAGGAAGCCGTCGCCCCAGCGTGCGACGCGTTCGATGGCTACGGGTCGGAAGCCGCCGAAGAGGACCTCGGGGCCGCCGGGGCGAGCGGGCGCGGGGCCGATCGGGCCGACACCGCCCGCGTCGTCGTACGCCTCGCCCGACCACAACCTCCGCATCACAGCCATCTGTTCGTCCAGGCGCCGGCCCCGCGTGCGCAGGTCCCTGCCCGCCGCCCGGTGGTCGTCCTCGCGCCCGCCGACCCCCAGGCCGAGGGTCAGGCGGCCGTCGGTCATCCGGTCCAGGGTCGCGGCCTGCTTGGCCAGGAGTGCGGTGTCGCGGAGCGGGGCGAGCAGGACCTCGGTCTGGACGCGGATGCGAGACGTGGCGCCCGCGAGGACGGCCAGGGCGACCAACGGCTCGGGGTTGTCGTGGACGAGACGGTCGAGCAGGCCGAGGGTGGTGAAGGGCCCGGCGTCCGCGCGCCGCGCCCAGGTCAGCAGGGCGGCGGGGTCGCCGATGGGCAGGCCGATACCGACGTTCATGAAGGAGCCTCCGAGAGGAAGGGTCGACAAAGTCACTGCCGCCCCTCCGGCACCTCGTCGAGGAATCGAGGAGGTGGGACGCTCCCGCCCTGCGGCTTGCTTCTGGGGAACGTCTCGTCGAAGTGGCCTCACCGTAGGGCGGGTCGGAGGGAGGGGGCAACCGGATTTGGGCCGGCCCGCGCCATCAGTCGAGCAATCGTCAATTACAGGTTGACGATGAGGGGGCGTCAATTTAAAGTTGACGCATGAGCCCACTCGACATCAGCCTCGCCGACCTGATCGCCCGTCTCGACGAGGAACTGCCCGAATCCGACGAACTGGCCCGCATCAGCGAGGCACGACTGCGCGCCCAGACCCTGTCCGACCTCGGCGACCAGCTCATCGACCACTACGTCAGCAAGGCCAAGCAGGTCGGCGCGTCCTGGACCGAGATCGGCGACGCCATCGGCGTGACCAAGCAGGCCGCCCAACAACGCCACGCACCCGGCCCGTTCGAGCGCTACACCGACCTCAACCGGCACAGCATCGTGCTCGCGCAGGAAGCCGCCCGCACCCACAAGCACGACTCCATCGGCACCGAACACCTCCTCCTCGGCCTGCTCGGCGAACCGCGAGGCCTGGCGTACGAGGTGCTCGTGGCGAAGACCGAGTCGGAGCAGCGTGTCCGCGACGCGATCGAGGAAGCCCTGCCGCCGGCCGGTCCGAAGGCGCTGCGCGGTCACATCGCGTTCCGGCCGGAGAGCAAGGAGGCCATCGAACAGGCCCGCGCCGCGGCGGCCGACCTCGGCCACGACTGGGTCGGCACGGAACACACACTGCTGGGCCTGATCCACGTCGAGGCAAGCCCGGCCGCCCAGATCCTCCGCAACCTCGGCTTCACACCGGCCGAACTGCGCGAGACGGTCAGGACCGAGGTCGCCGGACGGCTCGCCGCGCGCGGCAAGCAGCAGTAGCAGCGCCGGTCAGACTCCTCGTACCGCCACCGCGTCCACCTCGAAGAGCATCCCCGGCAACGCGAGGGACGCCACCCCGCTCAGGGTCTGCGCCGGCAGGCGGTCGCCGAAGTGCGTGTGCAGCGCCTTGCCCAGGGTCTCCAGCTTCGTGACGTCGTGGTCCACGACGAACGTGCCCAGCCGGACCACGTGCTCGAAGCCGAGCCCCACTCCCGCCAGCGCCGACCGCAGCCGTTCGAAGGCCACGTCCACCTGCGCGGCGAAGTCGCCCGGCACGGGTGACCCCGTCGCGTCGGACGCGTACTGCCCGGCGATGAAGACCAGTTCACCGGGTGCGGACACGGCGTGGCTGTAGCCGAAGGGGGTGGGGTCGTGGAGCGCGGGCGGGTTGGTGATCGTGCGGGCGTCGTCGTCCTTGAGCGTCATGGACAGGGAACATCCCACGCACCTCAGCCCATTCCGGAGCCGCCCCCGCCTACGCCGACAAGGCCCCCCGAACCGCCCGCACCAACGCCTGCGCCCGTGGGTCCGCCGTCACGCTTTTCCGGAAGCCGTTCGTCACGTAGCCGAACGCGATGCCCGAATCCGGGTCGGCGAAGCCGAGGGCGCCTCCTCGGCCGGGGTGGCCGAAGGAGGTGGGGGAGAGGAGCGGGGAGGCGGCGCCGTGGAGCATGTAGCCGAGGCCGAAGCGGGTCGGCACCACGAGTACACGGTCCGGGCCCGCGGAGCGCTCCGTGCGGGCCAGTTCCATCGTCTCCGGTGTGAACAGCCGCTTCCCGCCGTCCACTTCACCGATCAGGGACGCGTAGAAACGGGCCAGACCGTCCGCCGTCGCGATGCCGTTGGACGCGGGGAGCGCGGCGGCGCGGTACGCCGGGTCGTTCTCGTCGGGGAGCGGGGTGATCGCGGCGAAGGCCCGGGTGGTGAGGGAGGCGGGGTCGGCGTACGCCTCGGCGACCGCCCGCTTGGGGCGCGTCCGCAGGCCGGCCGGCTCCGGGGGCGGCTCCACCTGCGCGACCCGGCCCACCCGTCCCGCCTCCGACTCCGGCAGGCCCAGCCACAGCTCCGCGCCGACCGGCCCCGCGATCTCGTCCGCGATCAGCTCGCCCGGCGAACGGCCCGTGATCCGCCGTATCAACTCGCCCGTCAGCCAGCTGTACGTCTGCGCGTGGTACCCGTGGTCCGTGCCCGGCTCCCAGGCCGGCACCTGCGCCGCGACCGCCTCGGCGCCCAGCACCGGGTCCGCGGCCTGCGCGGGCGTCAGCGGACGGTCGAGGACCGGCACCCCGGCACGGTGCGCGAGCAGGTGCCACACCCGCGTCCGCTCCTTGCCCGCCGCCTTGTACTCCGGCCAGTACTCGCCCACCGGCGCGTCCAGGTCCAGCTCTCCGCGCTGATGCAGCACCAGGAGTACGGCGGCGGCGACGCCCTTGGTCGCCGAGCGCACGATCTGCGCGGTGGCCGGCTGCCAGGGTGCGGTGCCGTCGACGTCCTTCGTGCCGCCCCACAGATCGACGACCTTGTGCGCGTCCCGGTAGACGACCACCGCCGCGCCCCGGTCCCCGAGCACCTCGAAGTTCCGCGCGAACGCCTCCCTGACCGGCTCGAAGCCCTCGGCCACCACGCCGTTCACGTCCACGCCCGTACACCTCCGGCCTGCGGGTACTTCCTACTTACCCAAGCAGGATCGTCACGTCGATGTTCCCGCGCGTCGCGTTCGAGTACGGGCACACCTCGTGCGCCGCGTCCACCAGCTTCGCGGCGATGTCCGGGTCCAGGACCGGGAGCGAGACGCTGAGGGCGACCGCGAGACCGTACCCGCGCTGCTTGTTCGGGCCGATGCCGACCTTCGCGGCGACCGTGGAACCGGTGAGGTCGAAGCCCGAGCGGCGGCCCACCAGCACCAGCGCGTTGTGGAAGCAGGAGCTGTAACCGGCCGCGAAGAGCTGTTCCGGGTTGGTGCCGTTGCCGTCGCCGCCCAGCTCCGGCGGCATCGCGACCTTCAGCTCGATCTGGCCGTCCTGGCTGGTGACATAGCCGTCCCGACCACCGTGCGCGGTCGCCTCGGCGACGTACATGATCTTCGTCGGACGGGTGTCCACGGCGACTGCGACCGCGTCGTCCGTCATGGCCGGCCTCCCCCAGGGCGAGTGTGCGTAATAGATGCCACGTGCATCTCGCCCAAGGTACTGGCCGGTAGGTCAGTGGGTGTTACCCGGGGGTAGCAACCGCCGGTAACCCGAGTTCAGTGGGCCGGGCCGAGGTCAGGACGCGGTCACCGACCGCGGGTCGAAGCCGAACGGCAGCTCCAGCCGGTGCGCCCGCATCAGGTCCTCGTCCCCGAGCACCTCCGCCGTCTTCCCGTCGGCCGCGATCACGCCCTCGCTCAGGATCAGCGCGCGCGGGCACAGCTCAAGCGCGTACGGCAGGTCGTGCGTGACCATGAGCACCGTGACGTCCAACGACCGCAGGATGTCGGCGAGTTCACGGCGGGAGGCCGGGTCGAGGTTGGAGGAGGGCTCGTCCAGGACGAGGATCTCCGGCTCCATGGCGAGCACGGTCGCGACCGCCACCCGACGGCGCTGGCCGAAGGAGAGGTGGTGCGGGGGGCGGTCGGCGAAGTCGGCCATCCCCACCGACTCCAGTGCCGTACGCACCCGTTGCTCCAGCTCCGCGCCCTTCATGCCGGCCGCCGCCGGGCCGAACGCCACGTCCTCGCGGACCGTCGGCATGAAGAGCTGGTCGTCCGGGTCCTGGAAGACGATGCCGACCCGGCGCCGGATCTCCGCCATGTGCCGCTTGCCGACCGGCAGTCCGGCGACCGTCACCGTCCCGGCGCCTCCCGTGAGGATGCCGTTGAGGTGCAGGACGAGGGTCGTCTTGCCGGCGCCGTTCGGGCCGAGCAGCGCGACCCGTTCGCCGCGGCCGACGGTGAAGTCGACGCCGAACAGGGCCTGATGGCCGTCCGGGTAGGCGTAGGCGAGGCCGGAGACCTCAAGAGAGGCGGGGAAATCGGTGGTACTCACAGGGTCCATCCCAACACGCAGACGGCCAGAGCCGCGACGGGGAGCGCGAGGGCGTACGACCACTGTGCCCTCGACGCGGTCACCTCGTCGATGACCGGCATCGAACCGGCGTACCCGCGGCTGATCATCGCCAGGTGCACGCGCTCGCCGCGCTCGTAGGAGCGGATGAACAGCGCGCCCGCCGACTTCGCGAGCACGCCCCACTGCCGGACGCCCCGGGCCGTGAAACCCCGTGACTCGCGGGCGATCTTCATCCGCCGCATCTCGTCCGTGATGACATCGCCGTAGCGGATCATGAAGGACGCGATCTGGACGAGCAGCGGCGGGATCTTCAACCGCTGCAAACCCAGGAGGAGTTCGCGCAGTTCGGTGGTGGAGGCGAGGAGGACCGAGGCGGCCACGCCGAGGGTGCCCTTGGCCAGTACGTTCCACGCGCCCCACAGGCCGTTGACGCTCAGCGAGAGGCCCAGGACGTCCGTCCGCTCGCCCTCCGCCACGAACGGCAGCAGGACGGCGAACGCGACGAACGGCACCTCGATCAGCAGCCGTCGCAGCAGGAACCCGGCCGGCACGCGCGCGACGTACGCGACGACCGCCAGCAGGACGGCGTACAGGCCGAACGCCCACATCGCCTCGCGCGGGGTGGAGACCACGACCACCACGAAGGCGAGGACGGCGGCGAGCTTGGTGTGCGGCGGCAACGCGTGCACGGGCGAGTGCCCGTGCCGGTACAGCCGGTGCGCGTGCCCCGCTCCCATGTCAGGCGCTCGTGCTTGCGGTGTTCGTGGGAGTCGCGTCGGGCGTGCGCCGGCGGCGCACCGCCCAGAAGACCGCGCTGCCCGCGACGATGGTCACGCCTACGCCGAGAACGCCCGCCAGCCCCCCGGACAGGCGGGCGTTCTCGACATCCTTGACGCCGTAGTCGGCGAGGGGGGAGTCGGCCGAGGCGTGCTCCTCGGCCTTCTTGTCGATGCCCTTGTCGGCGGCGACCTTCTCCAGGCCGTCGGGGTTCGCGGAGGCGTAGAAGCTCACGAACCCGGCGAGGACGAGGGAGGTGACCAGACCGGTGATCCACAGCGTGCGCCGGGAGGTGCGCGCCGCGACCGGTACCGCCTCGGGCGTCGGTACGTCGACGAGTTCGCCGCCCACCCGCAGCTTGAGCTTCTGCTCCAGGCCCCGCGCCCCGTACACGAGATCCGGGCGTACGGCGATCACCGCGCCCACGGTCAGCGCCGTGATCGCCGCCTCGCCGATCCCGATCAGGACGTGCACGCCGATCATGGCGGTGGCGACCTTGCCGATGGCGACGTCCGTGGTGCCGCCGACGGCGTAGAGGAGCGTGAAGGCCACGGCGGCGGCCGGGACCGAGAGGAGCGCGGCGACGAAGGAGGCGACGGTGACCGAGCGCCGCTTGCGCGGGAGCACCTTCACCAGGCCGCGGAAGACCGCGTACGCGACGACCGTTGTGACGATCGCCATGTCGGTGATGTTCACGCCGAGCGCGGTCAGGCCGCCGTCCGCGAAGAGAATGCCCTGCATGAGCAGGACGACGGAGACGCAGAGGACCCCTGTGTAGGGGCCGACGAGTATCGCCGCCAGCGCACCGCCCAGCAGATGGCCGCTTGTTCCGGCCGCTACGGGGAAGTTGAGCATCTGTACGGCAAAGATGAACGCGGCCACCAGACCGGCCAGTGGCGCGGTGCGTTCGTCGAGCTCGCGGCGCGCGCCGCGCAGGCTCACGGCGATGGCGCCCGCTGCGACGACTCCGGTCACGGCGGAGGTGGGGGCGTTGATGAATCCGTCAGGCACATGCACCGTTCGATAATAGAGGCTTATTGCGAACCCTTTGCAAGAGCTAGACGCTCGTGCATCGTGCATGTGATCTGTCCGACGTCAAGGAGCGAGAACAGGAAAATGTGCGACATTGGAGGAGAAGCGGACGCACAGCTTTCACATAGGTTACGCAGCGTTAGGGGCCGCCCGATGTCTGTAGTCGAACAGTACGCGCGAGCCCATATCGTCACGGACGCCGAGATCCCCGACGGCGGGACTGTGCCCGTCGTCCTGCGCTACGACCCCGAGGCCGACCCGCGATCGGTGCGCTTCGGACTGCCCGGACCCAACGAGTGGACCTTCTCGCGCGCCCTGCTCGAACAGGGGCTGCGTGCGCCGGCCGGCAGCGGAGAGGTCCGCGTCTGGCCGTGCGGGCGGGTGCAGGCGGTGGTCGAGTTCCACTCGGCCAAGGGCGTCTCGGTGGTGCAGTTCGAGTCGAAGGCCCTGCTGAGGTTCCTGCGGCGTACGTACATGGCGACGGCGCCGGTCAAGAGCTGACCGGCGCCCGCGACTTGGGGCTCAGCGGCCCCGGTTCGGGTGGTGCTCGGCCACCCTGATTCCGATGGGGCTCAGCCGCCCATCCGCAGGAGTGCCGCGACGATCGGTCCCGCCGTGTCGCCGCCGTGGCCGCCCGCCTGGACCACGCCGGCCGCGGCGAGATCGCCGCGGTACGCGGTGAACCAGCCGTTCGGCTTCTCCTGGCCGTCGACCTCCGCGGAGCCCGTCTTGGCACCGTAGTTGGGGCCCAGGCCCGCCATCGCCTTGGCCGCCGTGCCGTACGCGGCCGTGTACTGCATGACGTCCTTCAGCTCGGCCTGCGTCGTCGACGACATCGTCCGCGAGGCCTTCGCCAGCGTGCGGTTGTCCACGCTCGGGGAGACCAGGTACGGCTGGTGGAAGGAACCGGTCGCGACCGTCGAGGCCACCGACGCCATGTTCAGCGGGTTCATCCGCACCCCGCCCTGGCCGATCAGCGAGGCGCCCATCTGCGCGCCGCTCTGCACCGGGACCGCGCCGTCGAAGGTCGGGACACCGATGGCCCAGTTGTTCATGCCGAGTCCGTAGACCTGCTGGGCCTCCTTCGTCAGGTCGCTGTTGGACAGCTTCGGCGCGAAGTTGATGAAGGCGTTGTTGCAGGACGCCCCGAAGCTCATCTTGAACGTGCCCTGCTTGATCTCGGAGTCGGCGTCGTTGTGGAAGGTCCAGCCGGCGAGCTTGTACGTCTTGGGGCAGGGGTGCGAGGAACTCGGCGTGACGAGGTTCTTCTCGAACAGCATCGTCGAGGTCACGATCTTCATCGTGGAGCCGGGGGCGAGGGAGCCCTGGAAGGCGACGTTGAAGCCGTGCGAGGTGTTGGCGACGGCCAGGATCTCGCCGGTCGAGGGGCGCATCACGACGGCCGATGCCCGGGCCTGCTTGGCCACTTGCTGCTCGGCGGCGGCCTGGAGGGTCGGACTGAGCGTCGTCTTCACCGAACCGGGCGTGCCCTTGGCGAGCGTCAGCAGCGTCTTGTCGGACAGCTTGGCCTTCTCGGACGCCTTGCCGCGCACCACGTCCAGTTCGACGCCCGCCTTGCCGCCGGCGATCTTGCCGAACTTCTCCCGCAGCCCGTCCAACACCGGCCCGAGGGACGGGTACTTGGCGGTGGTCAGCTCGCCGCCGTCACGGTCGTAGGCCTTGATCGGCGGGGTCCCGGACTCGCCGGTGACCAGGGTGTCGCCGTCCTTGAGGTCGGGGTGGACGACGGCGGAGGACCAGTCGACCAGCGGCTTGCCGTCCGCCTTGTTCCGCACGACGGTCAGCGAACTCTCGTACGCCAGCGGCTTGCTGGTGCCCTTGTACGAGACCGTGCCCTTCACGGAGAAGGGGACCTTGTCGCCGGTGCGGACGCCCGGGGTGAGGGTGACGCCCTCGATGTGGGCGTCCTTGGTGTAGCCGGTGAGCAGGGTGGTGGCGGCCGTCGTGTCGTTCGTGACGGCGGCGGCCTGCGGCACCTTGCCCTGCTGCCAGGACGTGAGGAACCGGGTGGCCGCGGTGGTGACCTCGGTCGCCGACAGCGGGCCGGTCTTGACGTCCTTGTGGTCGGCGGACGAGGACGTGTTGGTGGTCCGGTCGTCGGCCGCCGCCCCGCTCCCGTACAGCGCGTAGACGCCGAAACCGGCGCCGCCGACGACCACGGCGATCATCCCGCCGATCACGGCGGGCTTGGTCTTCCGTCGCTCGGCGACGCGCCCTCTTTTACCCACAGTTCCCGAATCCTCCGCTGATTCCCCAGGGTCCCCTCAGGGTCCCGGCGGACCCAGCCCTCCCACACCCAACTCAACGACGGTAGCCACCCTAGAGTCCCGTCCTGTACGGGTGACTTCAGCCACCACTCCGTAGCACAGCTGCGACAATCGGGCCGGCCGCGTCCACGCCGTGGCCGCCGTCCTGGGTCATCGCCGCGGCCGCCACGTCGCCGCGGTAGCCGGTGAACCAACTGTTCGACTTGGACTGGCCGTCGACCTCCGCGGAACCGGTCTTCGCGCCGAAGTCCGGGCCCAGGCCCGCCATCACGCCGGCCGCGGTGCCGCTGACCGCGGTGCGGTTCATCATCGAGCGCAACTGCTGGACCGTATTCGCGGACAGGCCCTTGGCGGTGGCCAGTTGGCGGTCGTCGAGCTTCGGGGAGACGATGACCGGCTGCCGGAAGGCGCCCGTCATCGCGGTCGCCGTCACCGACGCCATGTTCAGCGGGCTCATCTGGACCTGGCCCTGGCCGATCATGTTCGCCGCGGTGTCCGGGCCGCCGGAGGCGGGGACCGAGCCGTCGAAGGACGGGATGCCGCTCTTCCAGTTGTCGCGCCCGAGCCCGAAGCGGTCCTCGGCCTCCCTGGTGAGCGAGTCCACCTTCACCTCGTCCGCGTACTTCACGAACGCCGTGTTGCAGGAGCGGGCGAAGCTCTCGGAGAGCGTCGCGTTCAGGTTCGGGGTCATGTCCTTGAGGTTGTGGAAGGTCTGGCTCTGCCAAGTCGCGTCGTCCGGGCAGGGCGCCGGGCCGTTCATGCTGGTGATGCCGTTGTCGATGAGCGTGGCCGCGGTGAGGATCTTCATCGTGGAGCCGGGCGCCAACTGGCCGAGGAACGCGGCGTTGAAGCCGTCCGCGCGGTGGTTGGCGACCGCGAGGACCTCGCCGGTGCTCGGCTTGACGGCCACCACGGACGACTCCGCGTACTTCTTCACCGCGGTCTCGGCCGCCGCCTGCGCGCTCGCCCGCAGCGTGGTCCGCAGCTCGCCCGGCTTGCCCTTCGAGAGGGTGAGCAGCGAGGTGTCGGCGGACCCTTCGACGTCGTGCCGGATCGACAGCTCGACCCCGGGCGTACCACCGGCGCTGTCA
Organism: Streptomyces sp. NPDC001002; assembly: GCF_053599215.1. NCBI lineage: Bacteria > Bacillati > Actinomycetota > Actinomycetes > Kitasatosporales > Streptomycetaceae > Streptomyces > Streptomyces sp. NPDC001002. The sequence goes on from NZ_JBSFLV010000049.1 coordinate 24,700, forward strand.
CCGTACTTGGCGCGCAGCTCGTCGAGGATCGGCCCGAGGGACGGATACTTCTCGGCGGTCAGGACGGTCCCGTCCCGGTCCACGGCCTCGATGGGCGGGTTGGCGGCCTCGCCGGTGACCAGCGTGTCGCCCTTCTTCAACTGCGGATGCAGGACGGACGGCTGCCAGTCGACGAGCGCACGCCCGGTGGTCTTCCCTCTCACGACGGTCAGTTCGCTCTTGTACGCGAGCGGCTTGGACTTCCCCTCGTACGACACCGTGGCCTTCACGGAGAACGGCACGGTGGCGCCGGTCGCGGCACCCGGCGTGATCTTCACGTGCGTGATGTGGGCGTCGGTGCCGTAGGCGGTCAACAGCGGCTCGGCGCCGACATCGTTGTTCGTGTACGTGGCCGCCTGCGCCCCGTCGCCCTTCTCCCAGGCCGCGAAGAACTTGCCCGACGCGTCCTTGACCTCCCCGGCACTGGGCGGCCCGGTCTTCACGGCCGCCGCCCCGGACCCCTCGTCCCCGCTCACCGCACCGACGATGTTGTAGGCCCCGTACCCGGCCCCACCCACCATCACGGCGAACACCCCGCCTATGACAGCGGTCTTGACCCCCCGACCCATGAACGTTCCCCTCCCCGTGAGCCCCTCCCTCCGTCCTCAGGTTCTTCTGAACACGTTCAGAAAGGGCTGTCCATGCTCGCACTGTATGCGAGATGGGGGGTGGCTGTGGCCCAAGTTTTCGTTTGTTGTCGAAGAGGAGGAGGGGGTGGGGACGCAGCTGGCCGACGGCCGCGGCACCGTCATACGTAGGTTTGACGGCTCATGTCGTTGTCCTCCCGGACAGCGCCCCCTTCTGGGATGCTGAAACACGCGGAACGAATCGAGCCGCGTGCATCGCCATTGCCGAGGGGGACGGCCATGGAGTGGTCTACGTCCATTGCGTACGGCGCGCTGGGCGGTCTCGTCGTGGAGATCGTGGTCTTCTACGGCCGGATCGCGACATGGCAGGCGGCCCGGCATCGGGCCCTCGCGCGGAACAGGCGGCGTGAACAACTGCCGCGGCTCAAGAAGTACGTCGATCCTGCCTCCGACACACTGGCCGCCCTCACCCGGGTGGCCCTCGGCGCGGGAGCCGGCTGGCTGTTCGCCCCGCAGCTGACCGGGGCGCTCGCCACGGTCGCGGTGGGCGCGTCGGCGCCTGCGCTGCTACGGCAGTTCGGCAGCGCACGGAGCCTTCAGGCGGTCATCGCAGGCGGTGCTCCGCAGACAGCCGTGCCTGCTCCTGCGGGCAGTGAGGACACCGTGGGCCTGCCAGGCGGCACGGGGGGTGTGTGAGCCATGAGCCGGCTCGCCGAGCGGTACTGGGCATCGCTGACGGACTCTCGTCCCGAGGCGCTGGACCACCTGATCGAACAGGGGCGGCGGCGGGACCTGCCCCTCTGGCGCAGGTACGTCGCGTCGCTGCTCGACGTCGAGGTGGCCGGGCAACGGACCAACGGGACCGAGCACTTGGCTCAGCGACGGGTGGTGCGGAACGCACCGACGACCACCTTTCACGTCACGTTCGACTCGCCCTCCGAGATCGGGGTGCCTGCCGCGGTTCGGCGGAACTGGTGGCCCCTCCTCGCGTTCGCGACTGTCGCCGGCCTCGTCCTCGCTGTCACGTTCAGCGCCTCACTCCTGACGTCCGACCCCGCGCAGTCAGGCGCGGGAAGTCCTGCCGCACCGATGGTGCCGCCGTCCACGATCGAGGGCACCCCCCGCCCCGCCACCGAGTCACCCGGCGCGCAGGTGGTGGAGGAGGGCGGGTTCGCCTGGGTGACGCCCGAGGGCTGGCGACGGGTTGTGCCGACGGGGGCGGAGGTGAGCTACACATCCCCCGACGGGAAGCAGGAACTCGCGGCCAAGTCGGCTCTCGCCGACGGTGATCTGCTGGAGACCTGGCAGACCTCGGAACAGGAGTCCCACCAGGGCGAGGGCTACCGCAAGATCCGTCTGGAGGAGACGGAGTTCCAAGGCAACCCGGCGGTCGTCTGGGAGTACACCTTCACGCTCAAGAACGTCTCCTGGCACGCCCTGCTGCTGGGCTTCGACGCGGACGGCAAGTCCTACCAGATCAACACCTGGTACCAGCCGGACATCGAGACGCAGGCCCTGAAGATCTACGGCAAGGCCAAGGACAGCTTCACCGTCCTGTGACGGGCGCGGGGAGCACCGCGGTGTGCGGCCGCCCCCGCCCACCTACACCCACGTATCCAGCCACATCCGAGACCGCCAGTTGTCGATCGGGATGGCGGTTCCGGTGTAGAGCGGCCAGAAGTAGATGAAGTTCCACGCGATCAGCAGCACCAACACCCCCGCCCCCGTCGCCCCCGCCACCCGCCGGGTATCGCTCGATCCCGGTGGGCCGATGATCGCGCCGAGGAGCATCGCTACCGCCAGGCAGAGGAACGGGACGAAGACGATGGCGTAGAAGAAGAAGATCGTGCGCTCCTGGTACATGAACCAGGGGAGGTAGCCCGCCGCGACGCCGCAGGCGATGGCGCCCGCTCGCCAGTCGCGGCGGAAGAACCAGCGCCACAGGACGTAGGCCAGGGCGAAGCAGGCCGCCCACCAGAGGAGGGGGGTGCCCAGCGCCAGGACCTCGCGCGCGCACTTCTCGCCCGCGTCCGCCGGGCAGCCGTCCTTGCCGGGGGAGGGGGACTCGTAGAAGTACGAGACCGGGCGGCCGTCGACCAGCCAGCTCCACGGGTTGGACATGTACGTGTGGGGGGACGAGAGGCCTACGTGGAACTCGTAGACCTCGTGTTCGTAGTGCCACAGGCTGCGCAGCCAGTCGGGCAGGAAGGTCCAGTTGCCGCCCTTGCCGTCGGTGGCGGCCCAGTTGCGGAAGTAGCCGCCGGAGCCGTTCGTGGGGGAGAGGATCCAGCCGATCCAGGACGTCAGGTAGACCGCGATCGCTACCGGGACCGTTGCCACGAAAGTGAGGCCCGTGTCCCTGCGCAGGACCGCCGTGTACGGGTGGCGGGCGCCCGCGACCTTGCGGGAGCCGGCGTCCCAGAGGAGGGCCATCACGCAGAACGCGGCCAGGACGTAGAGGGCGTTCCACTTGGTGCCGAGGGCCAGGCCCAGGGTGAGGCCGGCCATCCAGCGCCAGGGGCGCCAGCCGAAGCGGGTGGTTTCCGCGATGTGCGCGTCCGGGCGGGCCCTGCCGTCGGCGTCGACAGGCAGCGCCGCGGCCAGTTTCTCCCTCGCCCTGTCCCTGTCGATCAGCAGGCAGCCGAACGCGGACAGGATGAAGAACATCAGCACGCCGTCCAGCAGCGACGTACGGCTCATCACGAACGCCAGGCCGTCCACCGCCATCAGCGCGCCCGCGACGCAGCCGAGGAACGTCGAGCGGAACAGGCGGCGGCCGATGCGGCAGAGGATGAGGATCGAGAGCGTGCCGAGCAGCGCGGTCATGAAGCGCCAGCCGAACGGGTCGAAGCCGAAGATCAGCTCGCCCAGGCCGATGACGTACTTGCCGACCGGCGGGTGCACCACGTACGCCGCGTCCGCGGGGACGCTGACGTGACCGTTCGTCGACAGGATCAGGTCGTTGGCGTTCTTGTCCCAGTTGACCTCGAAGCCGCGGTGGACGAGCGCCCAGGCGTCCTTGGCGTAGTACGTCTCGTCGAATATCACCGCCTTCGGGCTGCCCAGGTTCCAGAACCGCAGCACGCCCGCCATCAGCGTGACCAGCAGCGGGCCGCCCCAGCCGGACCAGCGGGCGATGCGCTCCGCGAGCGCCGGCGGTACGCCGAGCACCTGCCACAGACGCGGGCTGGGCTGGACGTACGGCGGTACGAGCCGCTCGCGTACGTCGGTGTCTTGGGCCGCCCCCGGCTGGTAGCCGAAACGGCGCAGCCGCTGCTGCCACGAGGGCTGCTGGTCTTGCGGGGGCCGGCCCTGCCGGGTGTCCGTGGAGGACGCGGTACTGGTCACCGCGCCATCGTAGGGAACAGCGCTGTGTGAGTCCCGTGCATGGCCGGATGCGTCCGCATCGGAACGCGGCTGGGAGGATGGACGGCGTGACTGGAATCCTCGTTCTCGCAGGCACCCCCATCGGCGACACCGCGGACGCCCCGCCCCGGCTCGCCGCCGAACTGGCCGGTGCCGACGTCGTCGCCGCCGAGGACACCCGGCGGCTGCGGCGGCTGACCCAGGCGCTGGGCGTCACGCCCAAGGGGCGGATCGTGTCGTACTTCGAGGGCAACGAGTCGGCCCGTACGCCCGAGCTGGTCGAGGAACTCGTGGGCGGCGCACGGGTGTTGCTCGTCACGGACGCCGGGATGCCGTCGGTGTCCGACCCCGGGTACCGGCTGGTCGCCGCCGCCGTCGAGCGGGACGTCCGCGTCACCGCCGTACCAGGACCGTCCGCCGTGCTGACCGCGCTCGCGCTGTCCGGACTGCCCGTGGACCGGTTCTGCTTCGAGGGGTTCCTGCCGCGGAAGGCGGGCGAGCGGCTGTCCCGGCTGCGGGAGGTCGCCGACGAGCGGCGCACCCTCGTCTACTTCGAGGCCCCGCACCGGCTCGACGACACCCTCGCCGCGATGGCCGAGGTCTTCGGCGCCGAGCGGCGGGCGGCCGTCTGCCGGGAGCTGACCAAGACGTACGAGGAGGTCAAGCGGGGCCCGTTGGAAGAGCTCGCCGCGTGGGCCGCCGAGGGCGTGCGCGGTGAGATCACCGTCGTCGTCGAGGGCGCGCCGGAGAAGGGGCCCGAGGAGCTCGACGCGGCCGAGCTGGTGCGGCGGGTGCGGGTGCGCGAGGAGGCGGGGGAGCGGCGCAAGGAAGCCATCGTGGCGGTGGCGGCGGAGGCCGGGCTGCCCAAACGGGAGGTTTTCGACGCGGTTGTGGCTGCGAAGAACGCGGCTTCCGCGAGCTCCTGACGAGGCCTGCGTGACCTGGCTCATACCCGCTCTGAGCAGGGCGCATATCTTCTGAGCGCGCGCCCCACGGGCAGGCAAAGCAGGCAGGGGCGATGGCAAAGTCCGCACCGGTCCGCGAGGCCGGTATGGCAAGGAAAGTCCAAATCGGCTCCAACACTCGACAGGCCTGATGCTTTCCCGCCGGTGGAGGCGTCCACTGGGTTGTGGGGACGAACCGTCCCTGTGCCCAGCGGACAAGAGGAGCTGGCATGAGCGAGATCTCCGGACAGAACGGCGGCCGCGGTGCGGCGACCGCGGTGGTCCACGAGTCGTATTCCTTCGCCTGCATGCGCTGTGGGCACGGCTGGGAGCAGTCGTACGAGATAGAGCACCACAAGGACACCGAGGGCCACCAGTACGTCACGTACGTGGCCGGCGGCCGGGTCGTGCCCTCCCCGCTGAGCAGGCCCTCGTGCGTGCAGTGCGACGGCCATGTCGTACGGATCATGCGGCCCGGGCAGGTCTCCTCGGTGCACAAGGCGGCCTACCGTCACCAGCCGGCACCGACGGCCGTGACGGCGCCCGGGACCGAGCTCCCCGAGGTGCCCGCGCAGGCCGACGGCGAGCGGCACCACTGGCATCTGTCGGACCTGCTGCACCCGTTCCAGCGCAAGGCGAGCTGAGCGAAAACGGAGCGCGTGAAGGCATGCCCCTTTCGTAGGATCGGGGCATGCCTTCCCCTTCTTCCAGCTCGTCCGGCACCTCCGGCAAGAACGCCGCCCCACCGCTCCCGGAACCCCTCCGGGTGCCCGTCGCCGACTCCCACACCCACCTGGACATGCAGTCCGGCACGGTCGAGGAGGGCCTCGCGAAGGCCGCGTCGGTTGGGGTGACGACGGTCGTGCAGGTCGGCTGCGACATCAAGGGCTCGCGCTGGGCCGCCAAGACGGCCGCCGCGCACGAGAACGTCCACGCGACCGTCGCCCTCCACCCCAACGAGGCCCCGCGCATCGTCCACGGCGACCCCGACGGCTGGTCGAGGCAGGGCGCCCGTGTACCGGGGGGCGAGGAAGCGCTCGACGAGGCGCTCGCCGAGATCGACCGCCTGGCCGGGCTCCCGCAGGTCAAGGGCGTCGGCGAGACCGGCCTCGACTACTACCGCACCGGGCCCGGGGGCAAGGAGGCGCAGGAGCGTTCGTTCCGCGCCCACATCGAGATCGCCAAACAGCACGGCAAGGCGCTCGTCATCCACGACCGCGACGCCCACGCGGACGTACTGCGCATCCTCAAGGAGGAGGGCGCCCCCGAGCGGACCGTCTTCCACTGCTACTCCGGCGACGCCGAGATGGCGGAGATCTGCGCCGGCGCCGGCTACTTCATGTCCTTCGCAGGCAACGTCACCTACAAGAACGCCCAGAACCTGCGCGACGCCGCAGCCGTCGCCCCCCTGGAGCTGCTCCTGGTGGAGACGGACGCTCCCTTCCTGACACCGGTGCCCCACCGCGGAAGGCCCAACGCCCCGTACCTCATCCCGGTCACGGTGCGCGCGCTGGCCGCCGTACGCGACATCGACGAGGACACGCTGTCGACGGCCCTGGCGGCGAACACGGCACGGGCGTTCGGTTACTGAGGACCGGCTGCGGCCTGTCGAGGGCGGCCGATCCGGCCCCCGAACCGCTCGAACACCACTTTGAGTAGTCGCGTCGCTTTGGAGAGTGACGAATGCTCCGCTAGGTTCTGGGGGCCCTTTCCGGACCCCTCCGGCCACTGGAGCGTGTCGGCGTGAGCAACTCGAAGTACCAGACGTACGAGCCGTACGGCGCTGAGCCGCGCACTGACCTGCACAGCGCGGAGACGCTGGCCTACGGCGTGTACGCGGCGCCGGACACGTACGAGGACACCTACCGGCCGGCCTACGAAGTGCCCGAGCCGACCCGGCCGACCGAACCGACGCTGCCCCGGCAGGCGGGGCGGGCCGAACGCCGGCGCAAGGGGCGGTACACCGAGCGCCCGGACAGCGCGATGCGCCGGCTGCTGCCGCAGGCACTGGTCGTCGCGTTCCTCGCCGGCGGCACCACCGCCTTCGTCGCCGAGGACAAGGCGATCGAGCTGAGCGTCGACGGCAAGCCGCGCACCCTGCACACCTTCGCCGACGACGTCACCGAACTGCTCGCCGAGGAGGGCGTCGACGTCGGCGCGCACGACGTGGTCGCGCCCGCCCCCGGCACGGACCTGACCAGCGGCGACGAGGTCGCGGTGCACTACGGCCGCCCGGTCCGGCTCACGCTCGACGGCCAGCGGCGCGAGGTGTGGACGACGGCGCACACGGTCGACGGAGCGCTCAAGCAGCTGGGAGTACGCGCGGAGGGCGCGTACCTGTCCATCTCGCGCTCCCAGCCCATCGGACGCGCCGGTCTCGAACTCCACGTGCGCACCGAGCGCTCGGTGACGGTCATGGCCGACGGCCGCGCCCGCACCGTCCGCACGAACGCGGCGACCGTCGGCGAGGTCATCGGCGAGTCCGGGATCACCCTGCACGACCAGGACACCACGTCCGTCCCGCAGGACAGCTTCCCGCGCGACGGGCAGACGGTCACCGTGCTGCGGATCACCGGGACGAAGGAGGTCCGCGAGGAGCCGATCCCGTTCGAGGTGCAGCGCACGGAGGACCCCTCGCTGTTCAAGGGCACGGAGGTCGTCGAACAGGCCGGGGTGCCGGGCCTGCGCCGGGTGACGTACGCCCTGCGCACGGTCAACGGCGTGAAGCAGAAGCCACGCAGGACCGACGACGAGGTGGTGCGCCGACCGCGCAAGCAGCTCGTGAAGGTCGGCACCAAGCCCCTGCCGACCTCCGTGGGCGGCGCCGACGGCCTCAACTGGAACGGCCTCGCCACCTGCGAGTCCGGCGGCCGCCCGAACGCGGTGGACCCGTCCGGCACGTACGGCGGCCTCTACCAGTTCGACACCCGCACCTGGCAGGGCCTCGGCGGCAGCGGCCGCCCCCAGGACGCCCCGGCGGCGGAACAGACATTCCGAGCGAAGAAGCTGTACGTCAGGCGGGGGTCGAGTCCATGGCCGCACTGTGGGACAAGGCTGCACGGCTGAGATGGGTGTGGGGGGCTCGCCCCCCAAAAGAGGCGCGGGGCTGTGTCGATTTGCGGCTCCGCCGCGTGGGCGCGACCAGCCACGACGGCGCAGCAGCCAAATGACAGCCCCGTACCCTAGGTCCCGTGAGCAGCAACCCCACCCCCGACGCCCTCCTGGGCCCCGCCGAAGTCCGTGAACTCGCGGCCGTCCTCGGCGTAAGGCCCACCAAGCAGCGCGGCCAGAACTTCGTCATCGACGCCAACACGGTCCGCCGCATCGTCCGCACGGCCGGGGTCCGCCCCGACGACGTGGTGGTCGAGGTCGGCCCGGGGCTAGGCTCGCTCACCCTCGCGCTGCTCGAAGTCGCCGACCGCGTCACAGCCGTGGAGATCGACGACGTCCTCGCGTCCGCGCTGCCCGCGACCATCACGGCCCGCATGCCAGAGCGCGCCAACCGCTTCGCCCTGGTCCACTCGGACGCCATGCACATCACCGACCTCCCCGGCCCCCCGCCGACGGCACTGGTGGCGAACCTCCCCTACAACGTCGCCGTCCCCGTCCTCCTGCACATGCTCGACACCTTCCCGACCATCGAGCGCACCCTCGTCATGGTCCAGGCGGAGGTCGCCGACCGGCTCGCCGCGCCGCCCGGTTCGAAGGTGTACGGCGTCCCGTCCGTGAAGGCGAACTGGTACGCCGAGGTCAAGCGCGCCGGCTCCATCGGCCGCACGGTCTTCTGGCCCGCACCGAACGTGGACAGCGGCCTGGTCGCGCTCGTCCGCAGGACCGAGCCGCTCAAGACGACGGCCTCCAGGCGCGAGGTCTTCGCGGTCGTCGACGCGGCCTTCGCCCAGCGCCGCAAGACCCTGCGGGCGGCGCTCGCCGGGTGGGCGGGTTCGGCCGCGGCGGCGGAGGCGGCGCTGGTGGCGGCGGGGGTGTCCCCGCAGGCCCGCGGGGAGTCGCTGACGGTGGAGGAGTTCGCGCGGATCGCGGAGAACAAGGTGGACGGCGCCGAGAATCAAGTCGGCAGCACCTCCGCCGACCCCACCCCACCCAAGGAGCCCGGCAAGTGAGCGTCACCGTCCGCGTCCCCGCCAAGGTCAACGTCCAGCTCGCGGTGGGCGCCGCCCGGCCCGACGGGTTCCACGACCTGGCCAACGTCTTCCTCGCGGTCGGCCTGTACGACGAGGTCACCGTCACGCCGGCCGACGAACTGCGCGTCACCTGCACCGGACCGGACGCCGGCCAAGTGCCCCTGGACGGTACGAACTTGGCGGCCCGCGCGGCCGTCGCGCTCGCCGAACGACGCGGCATCGACCCGGCCGTGCACCTCCACATCGCCAAGGACATCCCGGTCGCCGGCGGTATGGCGGGCGGGAGCGCCGACGGCGCGGGCGCGCTCGTGGCGTGCGACGCGCTGTGGGGCACCCGGGCCACGCGCGAGGAACTGCTCGACATCTGCGCCGAGTTGGGCAGCGATGTGCCGTTCAGTCTGGTGGGCGGGGCCGCGCTCGGCATCGGGCGGGGGGAGAAGCTCACCGTCCTCGAAGTCGGCGGCACCTTCCACTGGGTGTTCGCGATGGCGGAACGCGGACTGTCGACCCCGGCCGTCTTCCGGGAGTTCGACCGGCTGGGCGAGGGCACGGACATCCCCGAGCCCGTGGCCTCCCGCGAACTCCTCGACGCGCTCGCCAAGGGCGACCCGGACGCACTCGCCGCCGCCGTCTCCAACGACCTGCAGCCCGCCGCGCTCTCCCTCTTCCCCGAACTCGCCGACACCCTCGCCGCCGGCCGCACCGCCGGCGCCCTCGCCGCGCTGGTCTCCGGCTCGGGCCCGACGACGGCGTTCCTCGCCCGCGACCCCGAGTCCGCGGCCAAGGTGGCGGCGGCACTGGAGAGTTCGGGCACGTGCCGGACGGTACGGGTGACTTCGGGGCCGGCGCCGGGGGCGACGCTACTGGGCGGTTAATCAGGTGCCGGGTCCCGTAGCGGCCCTCTAGGCTCCGCCGGGAACTGGGGAGTTGGGGAATTGACGAAGGATCCGGTCGCGACGGACGCGCTCGTGGCCGCCGTACGGCGTGGTGACGTGGACGAGGTCAGGGACCTGCTGCACGCGGGCGCGGACCCGGAGGCGGTGGTCGACGGACTGCCCGTGCTGTGCCTGGCCATCGACGCGTACGACGAACCGGTCGCCGAGGCGCTGGTCGAGGCGGGCGCCGATCCGCTGCGCGCCCTCCCCGACGGCACCACCCCGCTGCTGCGCGCGGTGGACGGCGGTTCCGACGTCATGGCCGACATCGTCCTGCGGGAACCCGTCCATCTCTCGCCCGCCGCGCGAGCCGAACTGCTCGTCCGCGCCCGGCAGTGGACGGAGACCGGCGCGGAGGCCGAACTCCGGCGCAGGACCGGCGAGTCGGGACCGGTCGAGCGGAGTCGGGGCGAGCACTACGGCTGGTGCTGTCACTGGGAGCAGTTCACGCTCGGTGGGGTGAGCGTGCGTGACGGACACGCGGGGATTCTGAGCAAGCTGGAGGCGAGTTTCGGGGTTCGCACGCCCTTCGACGAGTTGGTGGCGCGCGCTCTGGCGCACCCCGACCCGGATCACGCCGTCTGGTCCACGGTGTCGCTGGTCCTCTCGGCCCGGATGGACGAGGAGACCTGGGCCGCCGCCGTGGCCCTGGGCCGGCACCCCGACCGGCTGCGGCGCCTGTTCGCGGCGGACGTGCTGAAGTGTCTGGTCATGGGGCTGGGGAGCGACCCCCTGGGCCCTGACGACCTCTTCGAGGCCCGCGGGCCCGAGGTGCTGGTGCCGTGGGCCGCGGCCGAGGAGGACACCGAGGTGCTGGCGGCGGTGCTCAGCGCGCTGACGCAGAGCGAGGGGCCGGAGATCGAGCCCCTGCTGCTCTCCCACCTCGCGCATCCGGACCCGCGGATCCGCATGCTGGTCCCGATCGGCCTCCGGCGGGACGAGAGGTGCATGCTGGTCCGCCCGGAGCGTCTCTCGGCAGTGCTCACCCTCGCCCGCGACCCCGATTCACAGGTCCGCGCGGTGGCCGGCTACTGGCTCGCCGAGTACCCGGGCCGCGACCCTCGCATCGCCGACGCGCTGGCCGAACTCGTCGACCACGAGGAGCAGATGATCCGGATCTACGCGGTGTACGGCCTCGCCCTGCAGGACGATCCGCGCTGCGTCGAGGCCGAGCGGCACATCGGTCCCGTGGACCGGGAGAAGTGGTTGGACACCTGGCTGCTGGACGCGGTGCGGCGCTATCAGTTGCGCCAACGGGAGCGTGGCTGACCGCTCCTCACGGGCTGACCGATCTTCGCCCGATCTCCACAGGGAAGTACGGCGTTCGCAGTACGGGTGGGGCGGGTGGGGTGGATAGGGTCGTTGACACTTCAGGCGTCGGCGTCCAGGCGTCAGTTCCGCCACGCCGACCCCCTCACGCACAGCTCATCTGCACAGCCGAAGGGCCACGCACGTGTCCGAACCCCCCACTCCCACCCACCGCAGGAAGCGCCACCTCTCCCGGCGCGGCGTGATCGGGACCGCCGCGGCCGTGGCCGGTGGCGCCGCGCTCACCCCGGCGGTCTTCGCGGCCACCGAGTCCGGTGAGACCGAGACCGACGCCGGTACGAAGCCCGAGTCGTTCCCGGCGACCCGGTCCGCCGCCTCGACCGGCACCGGCACGGCCACGACCGCCTTCTCCGCGACCTATGTCGGCGTCCGCTGGAGCGGTGCGCCGGACGGTGCCGGCATCCGTTTCCCGGGCGACGCGAACTGGCAGACCCTGGGCGGCGGTTGCGCGACCGTCGACGACGGCGGTACGGCCCTGGTCCCGTCCGGCGGCGCCACGGCGTACGCGCTGAAGGCACCGGACGCCACGACGGCGCTGCGCTCGCTCGCGATCGACACCACGGGCGGCCCGGACCGCACCTTCAAGGTGCCGACGGACGCCACGCGCGTGCGGGGCGTGCAGTATCTGTCCCGGCCCGCGTGGGGCGCCGACGAGTCGAAGCGGTACAAGGACGGCAAGGTCAACTCGCCCGAGGCGTACTACGCGTTGCAGGCGATCACGGTCCACCACACGGACACCCCGAACAACGACCCCGACCCGGCGGCGACCGTCCGCGCGATCTACGAGTACCACGCGGTCACCCTCGACTGGGGCGACATCGGCTACCACTTCCTGATCGACGAGGACGGCACGGTCTACGAGGGCCGCTACTCCGGCGACGACGGCGTCCCCGCCTTCGACCCCGACGGCAAGGTGGTCACCGCCTTCCACACCGCCGGCTTCAACTCCGGCAACCTCGGCATCGCCCTGATCGGCACCCTCGTCGACCAGCCCCCGACCGATGCGGCCAAGGCCTCGCTGACCCGCCTGATCAAGGTCATCGCCCGCTTCAAGGGCCTCGACCCGCAGGCGAAGATCGCGTACACCAACCCGGTCAACGGCGTGCAGAAGGACAACGAGACGGTCACCGGCCACCGCGACTGGCTCCAGACGGACTGCCCGGGCCAGACGATGTACGACCTCCTGGCCGAGGTCAGGACGGCAGCGGCCTCCTGACCTGCGCGGATCGTCAGCCGCCCGGTGCACATTAGGCTGGGTGGCTGACCGTCCCCCCTGTCAGGAGCAAAATGGCCGTCAACCTGGTCAATGTCGAGAACGTCAGCAAGGTGTACGGCACCCGTGCCCTGCTCGACGGTGTCTCGCTCGGTGTCTCCGAAGGGGACCGGATCGGGGTCGTGGGGCGCAACGGTGACGGCAAGACCACGCTGATCCGGATGCTCGCCAAGCTGGAGGAGGCGGACACCGGGCGTGTCACCCACTCCGGCGGGCTGCGGTTCGACGTGCTCACCCAGCACGACTCGCTCGACCCCACGGCCACCGTCCGCCACGAGGTCATCCGGGACATGGCCGACCACGAGTGGGCGGGCAACGCCAAGATCCGGGACGTACTGACCGGACTGTTCGGCGGGCTGGACATGCCGGGCTTCCCGCAGGGTCTGGACACCGTCATCGCGCCCCTCTCCGGCGGCGAGCGGCGCCGGATCGCGCTCGCGAAGCTGCTGATCGAGGACCAGGACCTGATCGTCCTGGACGAGCCCACCAACCACCTCGACGTCGAGGGCATCTCCTGGCTCGCCCGCCATCTGCGCGAGCGCCGCTCGGCCCTCGTCTGCGTGACCCACGACCGGTGGTTCCTGGACCAGGTCTGCACCCGCATGTGGGACGTGCAGAAGGGTTCCGTCTTCGAGTACGAGGGCGGCTACTCCGACTACGTCTTCGCGCGGGCCGAGCGCGAGCGGATCGCCGCCACCGAGGAGACCAAGCGGCAGAACCTGGTCCGCAAGGAGCTGGCCTGGCTGCGCCGCGGCGCCCCCGCCCGGACCTCCAAGCCGCGCTTCCGCGTCGAGGCCGCCAACGAGCTGATCGCGGACGTGCCGCCGCCCCGGGACACCAGCGAGCTGATGAAGTTCGCCTCCTCGCGGCTGGGCAAGACGGTCTTCGACCTGGAGGACGTCACCGTCCAGGCCGGCCCCAAGGTGCTGCTGAAGCACGTCACTTGGCAGCTTGGCCCCGGCGACCGGATCGGCCTGGTCGGGGTGAACGGCGCCGGCAAGACCTCCCTGCTGCGGGCCATGGCCCAGGCCGCCCGCAGCGAGGGCGAGACCCAGCCGGCCGCGGGCCGGGTCACCGTCGGCCGGACCGTCAAGCTCGCCTACCTCTCCCAGGAGGTCGCCGAACTGAGCCCGACTCTGCGCGTTCTGGAGGCCGTTCAGCAGGTCCGCGAGCGCGTCGACCTCGGCAAGGGGCGCGAGATGACCGCCGGGCAGCTGTGCGAGACGTTCGGCTTCAACAAGGAGAAGCAGTGGACGCCGGTCGGGGACCTGTCCGGTGGTGAGCGGCGCCGGCTCCAGTTGCTGCGGCTGCTGATGGACGAGCCCAACGTCCTCTTCCTCGACGAGCCGACGAACGACCTCGACATCGAGACGCTGACCCAGTTGGAGGATCTTCTCGACGGCTGGCCCGGCTCGATGATCGTCATCTCCCACGACCGGTTCTTCGTCGAACGCACCACCGACCGGGTCTTCGCGCTGCTCGGTGACGCCACCCTGCGGATGCTGCCGCGCGGCATCGACGAGTACCTGGAGCGGCGCAAGCGGATGGAGGAGGCGGCCGCCGCCGCGGCACCGGTCACGGTGAAGCCCGTGGCCGAGAAGAGCGCCGCCGACCAGCGGGCCGCGAAGAAGGAACTCCAGAAGATCGAGCGGCAGTTGGACAAGGTCTCCGAGCGCGAGACCAAGCTGCACGCGCAGATCGCCGAGCACTCCACCGACTTCGCGAAAGTGGCCGAACTGGACGCCGAACTCCGCGATCTCGCCGGGCAGCGCGATGAACTGGAGCTGCGCTGGCTGGATCTCGCCGAGGACGCGTGAAGGGTGAGTGAAGGCGCGTAACGGCGGCATCACGGGCCGGTTCTCCCTTGGGAACAGGGGTTGAACCGGCCCGATGTGTTGTCGGCACCGAGTGATAGAAAGAGCCGTCTGAGAACTTTCTGAGGACGACTCCGGGCCCGACACAGCCCGGGGTGGCTAAAAATCAGTGAACGAGGGGGAGACGCGCTGATGACCCAGCCGCCGGACCAGCCGCAGCAGCCACCGCAGCCGCCGCAAGGTGCGTTCGGCGCGCCGCCACCCCAGCCGCAGCCGCCTCAGACGCCCCCGCCCCCGCAGGGCCCGCCCCAGACCCCGCCGCCTCCGCAGGGCCCGCCGTCCGCCGCGCCCGAGCCCGGCTACGGCTACCCGCAGGCGCCTCAGCAGCCGGGCCCCTACGGCCAGCCGGGACCGTACGGCCAACCGCAGCAGCCGGGCCCGTACGCGCAGCCCGGCCAGTACGCCCAACAGCCGGGCCCCTACGGGCAGCCCGGTCCCTACGGCCAGCCGCAGCAGCCGGGTCCCTACGGCGCCCAGCCGGGGTACGGCTATCCGCCGCAGCCCCAGTACCCGGGCGGTCCCGGCATGCCGCCGCCCCCCGTCGGCGGCTCCCGCAATCCCTTCAAGGGCAGGCCCGGGCTCGCCGTCGGGGCGGCCGTCGTCGCGCTCGCCCTCATCGGCGGCGCGGTCTTCGCCGTCACCAGCGGCGGTGGCGACGACGACAAGGACAAGAAGCCGGTCGCCCAGAAGAGCGACGACGCGAAGCCGTCCGCGTCCACCCCGGTCAACCCCGGTGACGGCAGCGGCGACGGCGGGGCCGACCCCGAGGACCTCAACTCCGGCCGCAAGGCGGGCGAGTCGAAGGTGCTCTGGTACAAGGAGGCGCCGAACGCGCCCGGTTCCGGCGCCGACGCACCCGGCCTGTGGATCACCGACAAGACCGTGGTGAAGGCGGCGTACAAGCAGCTCTTCGCCTACAACGTCGGTGACGGCAACCCCACTTGGGACGCGCTGACGTTCCCGCAGAAGATCTGCGCGGTCACCCCGCAGAAGTCGGCCGACGACAAGGTCGTGGTGGCCTACGAGAGCGGCGCGAGCGACCGGGCCGAGTGCAACAAGCTCCAGCAGATCGACCTGAACACCGGCGCCAAGGGCTGGAGCTCCACGCTCGCCGACGGCGCCCTGTTCGACAGCACCATCACCATCAGCATGTCCATCACCGGCAAGACGCTGATGGTGGGCCGCTCGCAGTCCGGGGTGGCCTTCGACATCGGCACCGGCAAGAAGCTGTTCGACAAGACGAAGTACGGCAACGCCTGCTTCCCGACCGCCTTCGCGGGCGGCGGCAGGCTGCTCTCCGTCGCCTCCTGCGACGCCACCGGGAACAACGAGCACGACGAGATGCAGGAGTTGGACCCGAAGACCGGCAAGGTCAGGTGGACCCAGAAGTTCGACAAGGGCTGGCGGGTCGCGCGGACGTACTCCGTGGACCCGGTCGTGGTCTACAGCACCAACGAGGACAAGAAGGCCTGGAACATCTCCACCTTCAACTCCAACGGCACCTTCCGCTCGCAGGTCAGCTTCGACGAGGACTTCGCGCCCTCGTGCGGCTGGGCGATCCTCCAGCGCGACCTTCAGGGCTGCCAGGGCGTGGCGGTCGACTCCACCACCCTCTACCTGCCGACCGAGGCCTCCGGCGGGCCGAACGACGTCGTCGCGATCAATCTGGCGACCGGCAAGGAGAAGTGGCGGGTCAAGTCCCCGGCGGACGAGTCGATGCTGCCGCTGCGCACCGAGGGCGGCAAGCTCCTCGCCTACGTCGAGCCGTCCTACGCCACCGGCGGCCAGGTCGTGTCGATCCCCACCGGCGGCTCGTCGCACAAGCCGGTCAAGCTGCTGCAGAACCCGGCGAGCACCGCGGGCGTCGAGAGCGGCTTCTACTCCAAGATCTTCGACTGGGTCGACGGGCGCTTCTATCTCGCGACCACACGGCTGTCCGGGAACGACGACACGAAGGAGAAGTTGATGCTCGCCTACGGCAAGTGACGCCTTCCTCCCTTCGCCCGCGACCCGCCGCCGTCCCCGTCCCCGAGGTACTCACGTCATGACCCAGCCGCCGCCACCGCCCAACCAGCCGCCGCAGCAGCCCGGTTTCGGCCCACCGCAGGACCAGCCGCAGCAGCCGCCCCAGCAGCCGCCGCCCGGCTACGGCCACCCGCAGGCGCCGCCGCCCCAGGCCCCGCCGGCCGCGCCCCCGCAGCAGCCCGGCTTCGGCGCCCCGCAGGCACCCCAGCCGCCGCAGCAGCCGGGGTACGGCTACCCGGGCCAGCAGCCCAACCCGTACGCCCAGCAGCCCAATCCGTACGGTCAGCCGCCCAACCCCTATGGCCAGCAGCCCGGTTACGGCTATCCGCAGCCGACCACCGTGCCGCTGCACCCGCAGCCGGGGCAGCCGGGCGGCGGCCGGAAGGTCAACGCGCAGGTCGCGATCATCGTGTCGGCGGTCGTGGCGATCGCGCTGATCGTCGGCGGCGGCATCTGGTACTCCTCGTCCGGCAAGGACGACGACAAGAAGGACGAGCAGGCCAGCTCGGCCGGCCCCACCGGCGGCAAGGACGACAAGGGCGACACCGGCGGCACGTCCACCGGCGGCGAGGAGAAGGTCCCCGCGAACACCGCCTCCCAGGTCCTCTTCCAGGTCCCCGAGCCGCAGGTCGCCAAGGGCGTCAACAGCGTGGCCGTCAACGGCTCCTGGCTCACCGACAAGGCGTACGTCAAGAGCGGTGTCGCCGAGATCGACGGCTACGACCCCGACAAGGGCACCAAGCTCTGGACCATCAAACTGCCGGGCCCGGTCTGCCAGTCCAGCAAGTACGCCACCGACGGCGGCCTGACGGCGATCGTCTACGAGCCCGCCATGCCGACCAAGGCCGACCCGGCGCACGGCTGCAGCCAGGTCGCGGCGCTCGACCTCGGCTCCGGCAAGAAGCTGTGGACCAAGACGGTCAAGACCGGTGACACCCCGATCAACTTCGACAACGTCACCGTCAGCGCGAACACGGTCGCGGTCGGCGGCACCAGCGGCGGCGGCGCGTTCGACATCACCACCGGCAAGTCCCTGTGGGCGCCCAAGCCGACCGACAGTTGCTACGACGCCGGGTACGCGGGCGGCGAGAAGCTGGTCGCGGTGCGCAAGTGCGGCGCGTACGGCCAGCGGCAGCTGCACATCCAGACCATCGACCCGAAGTCCGGGAAGGTGATCTCGGAATACAAGATGTCCGACGGCATCGAGTACGCGGCCGTGGTCTCCACGAACCCGCTGGTGGTGGCGGCCGACGTCGGCGACACCGCGGGCGACGGCAGCGGCATCTCGGACTTCTTCTCCATCGACAACAAGACCGGCAAGCTGCGCACCCGCATCTCGGCGCCGGGCGACCAGTACGCGGCCAAGTGCGACGGCATCTCCCGGATCGAGAACTGCTCCGGCCTCGCGGTCGGCAACGACCGGCTGTACGTGCCGACCGAGGAGCACGACAGCGGCGGCGAGCACGGCCAGAGCAACGAGGTCGTCGTCTTCGACCTCGCCACCGGCAAGCAGACCGGCCAGCGCGGCGACGCGGGCGACGGCTACACCATCACCCCGCTGCGCATGGACGGCGCCAACCTGATCGCGTACAAGCGCCCGCCCTACGACAAGGGCGGCCAGATCGTCAGCCTCGACGGCGGCTCCTTCAAGGAGACCAAGCTGCTGGAGAACCCGGCGACGGACTCGGTGCGCGACGCCGAGTCGCGGATGCTGCCGGAGTACTCCGAGATCATCTACCGGCAGGGCCACCTCTACATGTCGGCGGTCTACGCGGACTCCTCGTCCACCGCGGGCGACAAGGAGTATCTGGCACTCGCCTTCGGCACGAGCGGCTGAACCGGCGGCTGGACCACCTGGGTTCCGTGACGGCCCCGCCCCTGCTCAGGGGCGGGGCCGTGCGCGTACCGCTCATCACCTTTCGAATGAGTGGAAAGCCAGAAAATCCGTCGATCCAGGGCACTTCTCACCGGTAGGGGGAGCGCAACGTCGAACAAGCGTGTAGCTTCCGGGGTCATGGAGGGCGGGGGAGCCGGAGGGGGGCTTCCGTGCGTCCATGGGGATCCATTGGGGGGACTGGGGGGTTGCTCGATGGGAGTGCGGCTGATGGTGGTCGACGACCACCGATTGCTCGCCGAGGCCTTGGCCTCGGCGCTCAAGCTGCGGGGACACCGAGTGCTGGCCGCGGCGGCACCTGCCGCCGGTGCGGCGGAACTGGTGATCAGCCGGGCACCGGAGGTGTGCCTGCTGGGGACGGCCACACCGGCCGAGCCGGGCATGTTCGACCCGGTGGTACGGATCAAGCGCGAGCGCCCGCAGGTGGCGGTCCTGGTCCTGGGCCCGGTACCGAGCCCACGCGGCATCGCGGCGGCCTTCGCGGCGGGCGCCTCCGGCTACGTACGCCATGACGAGCGCATCGAGGGCGTGGAGCGGGCGATCATGAAGGCGCGGGCCGGGGAAGCGGCCGTAGCACCGCAGTTGCTGCAAGGCGCCTTCAGTGAACTCCTCAACCCGGCGGCCCAGCCCGACGACGAGGGCCAACGCCTGCTCCAGATGCTCACCCCGAGGGAGGTAGAGGTCCTGGTCCGCGTGGCCGACGGCGAGGACACCCGCCTGATCGCCGCCGGCATGGGCATCGCCCCATCCACAGCCCGCACGCATGTGCAGAGGGTCCTGATGAAGCTGGGGGTGGGTTCGAGGCTGGAGGCGGCGGCACTGGCGGCAAGGACGGGACTGCTGGACAGGGCGGGCCCGCTGAACAACTCAGCGGGCCCGGACGCCTAAGGGCGCGGGGCTGTATCGATTTGCGGCTCCGCCGCGCGGGCGCGACCAGCCACGAACTCCCCGCACCCGGCAACCGATCTAAGCCCCCTCGTCCTTCTCCTCCGCAATCTCCACCGGAGGCACCGGCCGAAGCTTCACCCAACCCAGGAAGAAGATGCCGAGCAGCAGCATCGCAATCCCGGTCCACAAGTTGATGTTGATCCCCTCGGACTTGTCCAGCGACGAGTCCGACGGATTGATCCCGGCGATCGTGACGATCACGCCGTAGACGACGAACAACCCGCCGATGATGAGCCGAAGATCGAACAGCCGAGAGGCCGTCGTCGACTTGCCCTCCAGCTCACTGACCTCGCGCTGGACGTCGTGCCCTGAGTGTCCTGAGTGTTCAGACATGGTCTCTCAATCCTCCCGCGACTAGAACGAGAACGGGATGTAGCAGAGGGCCGCCAGGATCACGGCACCCCAACCGAGCAAAGCCGGCCGCCGGTACCACGCGTCGTCACCCTCCGCGGGAGCCTCCGTCATGCCCGGCGAGGTCGTGCCGTAGACCAGGCCCTGGAGCTCTTCGGCCGGCTTGGGCTGGGTGAACAGGGACACGATGAACATGACCACCGCACCGGCCACGAAGCCGGCGATCGCGGAGACGAAGTTCGCGCCCTGGTCGGAGGGGATGGAGATGATCCCCTGCTTGTAGATCCAGAAGTAGTTCACCATCGCGGTCACCGTGCCCGCGAGCAGCCCCCAGAAGCCGGACTTCGGCGTGGCCCGCTTCCAGAACATGCCGACGATGAAGACCACGAACATCGGCACGTTGAAGAAGGAGAACAGGGTCTGGAGGTAGCTCATGATGTTGGAGAAGGACGACGCCAGGAACGCCGTGCCCACCGAGGCCGCCACACCGATCACCGTGATCAGCCGGCCGAAGCGGACGTAGTACGCGTCCTCGCGGTCCGTGACGACGTACTTGCCCCAGATGTCGGTGGTGAACACCGTGTTGAAGGACGACACGTTGGCCGCCATACCGGCCATGAACGCGGCGAGCAGTCCGGTCACCGCGATGCCGAGGACACCGTTGGGCAGCAACTGCTCCATCAGGTACGGGATCGCGTCGTTGTACTGGAGGTCCGAGCCGCTGGTGCCGATCTTCGGGACGAGCGCCGCGGCCACCAGGCCCGGGATCATCACCAGGAACACGATGAAGACCTTCGGGTACGCGGCGATGAGCGGGGTGCGCCGGGCCGCGGAGAGGTTCTTCGCGGACAGCGCGCGCTGCACCTCGGCGAAGTTGGTCGTCCAGTAGCCGAAGGACAGCACGAAGCCGAGGCCCAGCACGATGGTCAGCCAGTTCGCGCCGAGCGGGTTGGTGCTGCCGATGCCGGTGCCGCCCCACGCGGTGGTGAAGTTGTGGCCGTGGCTCGCGTCCAGCTTGTCGGTCAGGCCGCCCCAGCCGCCGACCTTCTTCAGGCCGAGCACGACGAGCGGGATGAGCGCGGCCAGGATCACGAAGAACTGCAGCACCTCGTTGTAGATCGCGGACGAAAGCCCGCCGAGGGTGATGTACGCCAGCACGAAGAAGCCGGCGACGAGGATCGCCACCCACTGCGGCCAGCCCAGCAGCGCCTCGACCACGATCGCGAGGGCGTACAGGTTCACACCGGCGATCAGGATGGCCGCGAAGGCGAACAGGATCGAACTCAGCAGGTGTGCGGCCTTGTCGAAGCGCAGCAGCAGCATCTCGGGGACCGAGCGGACCTTGCTGCCGTAGTAGAAGGGCATCATCACCAGGCCGAGGAAGACCATGGCCGGGATGGCGCCGATCCAGTACCAGTGCACGGTGTACGCGCCGTACTGCGCGCTGTTGGCCGCCATGCCGAGGATCTCGGTGGCGGCGAGGTTCGCCGAGATGAAGGCGAGCCCGGTGATCCAGGCCGGCAGCGACCGGCCGGAGAGGAAGAAGTCGAGGCTCGTCTTCACCGAGCGCCGGGCGGCGAAGCCGATGCCGAGCACCACGACGAAGTAGATGCCGAGGATCAGATAGTCGAGCCAGTTGGTGGGGAGTCGCAGCTCGGCTGCCAGTTGCACAGTCGAATGGGGGGACTCGGGGGCATATGTGGGGTTCTGCACCCAGTAATTCAACACGTTCGTTGTCTCACCTTGATTGATTGTGATGTTGACTGAGGTGGTGAGTTGTGTTTTGGTGTGTTCGGTTCTGTTTGGTGGTTGGCTGGCTCGAACAACGGGAGTCCGCAGTGAAGAAGACCTCGACCCGGCTGGCCGACGGTCGCGAGTTGATTTATTACGATCTGCGCGACGACACCGTGCGGGACGCCGTGGACCGTCGCCCGCTGGAGCCGACCGTCACGTCCTCCGAGATCCGTCGGGATCCGCTGCTCGGGGACTCCATCGCCGTCGCCTCGCACCGCCAGGGCCGCACCTATCACCCGCCGGCCGACGAGTGCCCGCTGTGTCCCTCGCGGGACGGCCGGCTGAGCGAGATCCCCGACTCGTCGTACGACGTCGTGGTCTTCGAGAACCGTTTCCCCTCGCTGGCCGGCGACTCCGGGCGGTGCGAGGTCGTGTGCTTCACGTCCGACCACAACGCCTCCTTCGCCGACCTGAGCGTGGAGCAGGCGGCGCTGGTCCTCGACGCGTGGACGGACCGTACGTCGGAGCTGTCGCATCTCCCCTCCGTGGAGCAGGTGTTCTGTTTCGAGAACCGCGGCGAGGAGATCGGCGTGACGCTCGGCCACCCGCACGGCCAGATCTACGCCTACCCCTTCACCACCCCTCGCACCACGCTGATGCTGCGTCAACTCGCGCAGCACAAAAAGGCGAGCGGCGGGGAGAACCTCTTCGACGCCGTCCTGAAGCGTGAACTCTCAGGTGAGCGGGTCGTCCTGGAGAGTGAACACTGGGCGGCCTTCGTGCCGTACGCCGCGCACTGGCCGTACGAGATCCACCTGTATCCCAAGCGCCGGGTGCCCGATCTGCTCGGTCTGGACGAGGAGGCGCGCACAGAGTTCCCCCAGGTCTATCTGGAACTCTTGAGGCGCTTCGACCGGATCTTCGGCGAAGGTGAACCGCCCACGCCCTACATCTCGGGCTGGCACCAGGCGCCGTTCGGCGCGCTGCCGGAGTTCGACGGCATCAGCCGGGACGACTTCGCGCTGCACCTGGAGCTTTTCACCATCCGCCGCACCTCCGGCAAGCTGAAGTTCCTCGCGGGCTCCGAGTCCGGCATGAGCGTGTTCATCAACGACGTGCCGCCGGAGCGCGCGGCCCAGCGTCTGCGAGAGGTAGCGAGTTCATGAGCAAGTACTTGGTGACCGGTGGCGCGGGGTACGTCGGCAGCGTGGTCGCCCGGCATCTGCTGGAGGCGGGCCACGAGGTCACCGTCCTCGACAACCTGTCCACCGGTTTCCGCGAGGGCGTCCCGGCCGGGGCGGCCTTCGTCGAGGGCGACATCCGTGACGCCGCCAAGTGGCTCGACTCCTCCTACGAGGGCGTGCTGCACTTCGCCGCCTTCTCGCAGGTCGGCGAGTCGGTCGTGAAGCCCGAGAAGTACTGGGAGAACAACGTCGGCGGCTCCATGGCGCTGCTCGGCGCGATGCGCGAGGCCGGCGTGCGCAAGCTGGTCTTCTCCTCCACGGCGGCCACCTACGGCGAGCCGACCGAGGTCCCGATCGTCGAGACGGCACCCACCGCCCCGACCAACCCCTACGGCGCCTCCAAGCTCGCCGTCGACCACATGATCACCGGCGAGGCGGCGGCCCACGGCCTGGGCGCGGTCTCGCTGCGCTACTTCAACGTGGCGGGCGCGTACGGCGCGCAGGGCGAGCGGCACGACCCCGAGTCGCACCTGATCCCGCTGGTCCTCCAGGTCGCCCAGGGCCGGCGCGAGGCCATCTCGGTCTTCGGCGACGACTACCCGACGCCCGACGGCACCTGCGTGCGCGACTACATCCACGTCGCCGACCTGGCCGAGGCGCACCTCCTCGCCCTGACCGCCGCCACCCCCGGCGAGCACCTGATCTGCAACCTGGGCAACGGCGAGGGCTTCTCGGTCCGCCAGGTCATCGAGACCGTCCGTCAGGTCACCGGGCACCCGATCCCCGAGGTGGTGGCCCCGCGCCGGGGCGGCGACCCGGCGTCGCTGGTGGCCTCGGCGGAGGCCGCCCGCGAGAAGCTGGGCTGGCAGCCGTCCCGCGCGGATCTCGCGGGTATCGTCGCGGACGCCTGGGAGTTCGCGCAGCAGATCGCAAGGGAGCAGTAGTGGGGGCAGAGCAGGTCCGTGAGGACTTCGTCGGGCTGTACGGGACCGAGCCGGAGGGCGTCTGGGCGGCGCCGGGCCGGGTCAACCTGATCGGCGAGCACACCGACTACAACGACGGCTTCGTGATGCCGTTCGCGCTGCCGCACACCGCGGTGGCCGCCGTCTCGCGCCGCACGGACGGGGTGCTGCGCCTGCACTCCGCGGACGTCGAGAGCGGGGTCGTCGAGCTGTCGCTCGACGCCCTGGTGCCCGAGGCCGACCGCGACTGGACGGCGTACCCCTCGGGTGTCGTCTGGGCGCTGCGCGAGGCCGGGCATCCGGTGACCGGCGCGGACATCCATCTGGCCTCGACGGTCCCGGCGGGCGCGGGTCTGTCCTCGTCGGCGGCCCTGGAGGTCGTTGTCGCCCTCGCGCTCAACGACCTGTACGAACTGGGCCTCAAGCGCTGGCAGTTGGCCCGCCTGTGCCAGCGCGCGGAGAACGTCTACGTCGGTGCCCCGGTCGGCATCATGGACCAGACCGCGTCCGCGTGCTGCGAGGAGGGCCACGCCCTGTTCCTCGACACCCGGGACCTCTCGCAGAAGCAGATCCCCTTCGACCTCGCGGCCGAGGGCATGCGCCTGCTGGTCGTCGACACCCGGGTCAAGCACTCGCACAGCGAGGGCGAGTACGGCAAGCGGCGCGCGGGCTGCGAGAAGGGCGCGGCGCTGCTCGGCGTGGACGCCCTGCGGGACATCCCGTACGACGAGTTGGACGCGGCCCTCGCCCGGATCGGCGACGACGAGGAAGTGGTCCGGCTGGTCCGGCACGTCGTCACCGAGGACGAGCGGGTGGAGAAGGTGGTCGCGCTCCTGGAGGCGGGGGAGACCCGCGCGATCGGCCCGGTGCTGGTCGCCGGTCACGCCTCGCTGCGGGACGACTTCCAGGTCTCCTGCCCTGAGCTGGACCTCGTCGTCGACACGGCCGTCGCCTCCGGCGCGCTCGGCGCCCGGATGACCGGCGGCGGCTTCGGCGGCTCGGCGATCGTGCTGGCGGAGACCGCCGACGTGGACACCATCACCAAGGCCGTCGAAGAGGCCTTCGCCGCGGCCGGGTTCCTCGCGCCGCGGGTGTTCGAGGCGGTGCCCTCGCCGGGCGCGCGCCGGCTCAGCTGAGCCGCTTGGTCAAGGTGTACTCGGTGATCCCCGGCGGATAGTCGGGGATCACGCACACCACGTCGTACCCCTGCTTCTTGTAGAACTCCGGCGCCTGGAAGTCCCACGTCTCCAGCCGGGCCGCCGTACAGCCCCGCTCCTCGCGTGCGATGCGCTCCGCGGTTTCGAGGAGTTTGGAGCCGAGGCCCGCGCCGCGGTGGCGGTCGTCGACCCACAGGTACGTCACGTGCAGCCAGCTCGTCCAGGTGTGGCCGACCAGGCCGCCGGCGAGCGCGTCCGCCTCGTCCAACGCCCAGACATGGAGCGGAAGTTCACGTTCCGCGGGCGTTCCGCGCAGCGCGCGCAGCACCGGTGAGGCGGCCGTGTTGGTGTCCCGGAGCCGGGAACGGAGAAGATCGCGTCGAGCCCTGTCGATTTCTGTCTCAAGACGAAACATGCGGCTCACCATAAACGCGCTGGCCAACCAGTTCTGCAAATTACCTTCCGCTCCCGCCCCCCAGCCGTACCCTGATGAACGGCACCGGTGGGGGCCGGTGCAGATCAGGGGGCGAGACAAGTCGGGTACGGCACCCGAAGTGGGGGTAGCAGTTCTCGCATGGCGGCGGCCGTGCACAGCCATCGCGCTTCGGGCGTCGTACCTGCGCCCGTGTCGTCTCCCGACGATGGGGTATCCCCTGCTCTTCGAGAGCTTGGGGAAGGGGGTTTCGTGGTTCGCATCCGTGTGCTGGTCGTCGACGACCATCGCATCTTCGCCGAGTCGCTCGCCGCGGCACTGGCCGCAGAGCCCGATGTCGACGTCTCCGCCGCCGGCAGCGGTCCCGCGGCGCTGCGCAGTCTGGAGCGCGCCGCCGCCGAGGGGCGCCGCTACGACGTGCTGCTCGTCGACTCGGACCTGGGGGGCAACGTGCCGGGGGTCCGGCCCGCGGTGCCGCTCCAGGAAGCCGGCGAGGACGGGCTGGTGGACGGGATCTCTCTCGTCGCCGGCGTCCGCACCGCCCAGCCGGGCGTCCGGATCGTCGTCCTGGCCGAGAAGGACGATCCCCGGCGGGCCGCACTGGCCCTGCAGGCCGGGGCGTCGGGATGGGTGGCGAAGGACTGCTCGCTGTCCCGGCTGCTCACGGTCATCCGGGGGGTGCTGCGCGACGAGACCCATCTGCCGCCGGCGCTGCTCACGGGTGTCCTGCGGGAGCTCACGGCGGCGCGCAAGCACCGCACCGAGAGCGAACGGCTGGTGGAGTCCCTCACGCCGAGGGAGCGCGAAGTGCTGCGCTGCATGGTCGCCGGACTCGGCCGCAAGGCCGTCGCCGAGCGCCTGTTCCTCTCCCCGCACACCGTCCGCACCCATATGCAGAACGTCCTGGGCAAACTGGGCGTCCACTCCACCCTCGCCGCGGTGGCGCTCGCGCGCAGGGCAGGGGTAGGCCCGGTCGACCTGGAACCGACGACCCGCATCGGGGCGGAGGAGACCCACACGGCGTGACCGGGACCTGTGCCTGGCCGGGACCCTGTGCCTGACCAGGGCCAGGGTCTTTCCGGCCCAACGCCAACGCTCGGCTCAGCCGGGGATGTTGTCGAACGGCGCCGTCAGCTGCCGCAGCAGGCCCGCCAGTTCGCCGCGCTGTGAACGTGACAGCTCCGCGAGGATCGCGCGTTCCTGAGCGAGTAGGCCGGCCAGGGCCTGGTCCGCGCGGTCCTGGCCCTCGTCGGTCAGCCGGACCAGCACCCCGCGCCGGTCGCTCGGGTCGGGCAGCCGCTCCACCAGGCCCTTCTGGGCCAGCCGGTCGATCCGGTTGGTCATCGTGCCCGAGGTGACCAGAGTCTGCGTCAGCAACTGCCCCGGCGAGAGTTGATACGGCGTGCCCGCGCGCCTGAGCGCGGTCAGTACGTCGAACTCCCAGGGCTCCAGGCTGTGTTCGGCGAAGGCCAGCCGACGCGCCCGATCAAGGTGCCGGGCCAGCCTGCTCACCCGGCTGAGCACTTCCAGCGGCTCCACGTCGAGGTCCGGGCGCTCCCGGCGCCATGCTGCGACCAGCCGATCGACCTCGTCCTCCATGACGATCAGTGTAGTGGTTGTGTCGACGTGAAGTCTCTTGAAGTCAAGTCTCTTGACATCAAGATATATGGGCGGGGAAGGTGGACGTCATGACCTCACCCACCTGGGACCCCGCCCAGTACCTCCGCCACGCCGACCACCGCGCCCGCCCCTTCACCGACCTCCTCGCCCGCATCCAGGACCCGCCGTCACCCGCACCCCGCGTCGCGGACCTGGGCTGCGGCCCCGGCAACATGACCGCCCTGCTCGCCGAGCGCTGGCCGGCCGCGCACATCGTCGGCTACGACAACTCGCCCGAGATGCTCGACAAGGCGCTCGTGGAGTACGAGGGCGCGACACCCGGCGGCGGGCGCCTGGACTTCTCCTACGCCGACGTCCGCACCTGGGCGCCCGAGGGCACGTACGACCTGATCGTCAGCAACGCCACCTTCCAGTGGGTCCCCGGACACGTCGACCGCTTCGCCGACTGGATCGCCGCCCTCGCCCCCGGCGGCACCTTCGCCTTCCAGGTCCCCGGCAACTTCTCGGCCCCCAGCCACCAGCTGATGCGCGACCTGGCCCACTCCGCCCCCTTCCGCGACCGCCTCGCCGAGACCCTCCGCCACGACGACGCCGTGCTCGCACCGGAGACCTACCTGGAGCGGCTGACCGCGCTGGGCGCTTCGGCCGACGTGTGGGAGACGACGTACGTCCATCTCCTGAGCGGCGAGGACCCGGTGCTCGACTGGGTGAAGGGGACCGGGCTGCGGCCCGTCCTCACCGCTCTCGCCGACGACCCGCCCGCGCGGGACGCGTTCCTCGCCGAATACCGGGCCGCCCTGCGCGAGGCCTATCCGGCGACCGAGCACGGCACCCCGTTCCCCTTCCGCCGTATCTTCGCGGTCGCCCGGAAGAAGGACTGACCGTGCTCGTCGCCGTCGACCACGTCCAGCTCGCCGCCCCGCCCGGCTCCGAGGACCTGCTGCGCGGCTACTACGTCGACGTCCTCGGCATGGCCGAGGTGCCCAAGCCGCCGGTGCTCGCGGCGCGCGGCGGGTGCTGGTTCGAGGCCGGGGCCGTGCGGCTGCACCTGGGGATCGAGGACGGCTTCAGGCCCGCCAGGAAGGCGCACCCGGGTCTGCGCGTCACCGGCATCGAGGCGTACGCGGCCCGGCTGGTGGCGCATGGAGTGGCGGTGACCTGGGACGACGACCTCCCGGAGCACCTGCGCTTCTACGCGGACGACCCGGTCGGCAACCGGCTGGAGTTCCTTGAACCGCGCGATCGAGGTTTGCCCGGCGGCTCGGCGGTCACCCGGAGTGCGACACCGGAATCCGACCGATCTTTGGAGTGATGAACGGTGGCTGAAGAGCAGAAGGGCAAGGCCAAGGCCGAGCAGATGAAGGGCAAGGCCAAGGAGACCGTCGGCCGCGCCGTCGGCAACGAGCGGATGACCGCAGAGGGCCGTGCCGAGCAGGCCAAGGGCGACGCCCGCCAGGCCAAGGAGAAGGTCAAGGACGTCTTCAAGGACTGACGTGCTCGGGCGCCGATGCGGTCGAGCACTGTAGGGCCGGCGCCGGGGAAACAAGGCGGGCCCCTGCCTGGGACGGCAGGGGCCCGCCTTCTCGTACGCGCCTTGCTTCCTCACGCACTTCTTTGCGCGGGCGTTCAGCTCTTGCGGCGCCCTATCAGGTGCGGCTTCGCCTCCAGGCCGTCCAGGCCGTGCCAGGCCAGGTTGACCAGATGGGCGGCGACCTCCGCCTTCTTCGGGCGGCGGACGTCCAGCCACCACTGGCCGGTCAGCGCGACCATGCCGACCAGGGCCTGCGCGTAGAGGGGAGCCAGCTTGGAGTCGAAGCCGCGGTTCTTGAACTCGCGGCCCAGGATGTCCTCGACCTGCGTGGCGATGTCGGAGATCAGGGACGCGAAGGAACCCGTCGACTGGGGGATGGGGGAGTCGCGGACCAGGATGCGGAAGCCGTCCGTGTACTCCTCGATGTAGTCGAGGAGCGCGAAGGCGGCCTGTTCGCACAGTTCGCGGGGGTGGCCGGCGGTGAGGGAGCTGGTCACCATGTCCAGGAGGCGGCGCATCTCGCGGTCCACGACCACCGCGTACAGGCCCTCCTTGCCGCCGAAGTGCTCGTACACCACCGGCTTGGAGACCCCGGCCTTCGCCGCGATCTCCTCCACCGACGTGCCCTCGAAGCCCTTGGCGGCGAACAGGGTGCGGCCGATCTCCAGCAGCTGCTGGCGACGCTCGGCACCCGTCATCCGGGTGCGGCGGGCACGCCGCGGCTTTTCATTGCTCGGGGTGCTGCTGGAGTCGGTCGCCACGGCGTCAATCATGCCGCCTCGGCGGTTTCCCTCCCGCGCCGGGAGCCGTCCTGGTCGGTGTTCCGGCGGGAATCGATACGCGAGCGTGACGGCCAGCGCACGTCGTAGGCCCAGCCGAGCTGCTCGCACCAGCGGATGATGCGCGCCGAGGAGTCCACCTGGCCGCGCATCACACCGTGCCGCGCGGAGGTCGGGTCGGCATGGTGCAGGTTGTGCCAGGACTCACCGCAGGACAGCACCGCGAGCCACCACACGTTGCCCGAGCGGTCCCGCGACTTGAAGGGGCGCTTGCCGACCGCGTGGCAGATCGAGTTGATCGACCAGGTCACGTGGTGCAGCAGCGCCACCCGCACGAGCGATCCCCAGAAGAAGCCCGTGAAGGCACCCCACCAGGACATCGTCACCAGACCGCCGATCAGGGCGGGCAGGGCGAGGGAGAGCATCGTCCAGTAGATGAACTGCCGGGAGATCGTGCGGATCGCCGTGTCCTTGATCAGATCCGGCGCGTACTTGTCCTGCGGGGTCCGCTCCTCGTCGAACATCCAGGCGATGTGCGCCCACCACAGGCCCTTCATCAGCGCCGGCAGGGTCTCGCCGAAGCGCCACGGGGAGTGCGGGTCGCCCTCCGCGTCGGAGAACTTGTGGTGCTTGCGGTGGTCGGCCACCCAGCGCACCAGCGGGCCCTCCACCGCCATCGAACCGGCGATGGCGAGCGCGATCCGCAGCGGGCGCTTGGCCTTGAAGGAACCGTGGGTGAAGTAGCGGTGGAAGCCGATCGTCACGCCGTGGCAGCCGAGGTAGTAGAAGAAGACGAGCAGCCCGAGGTCGAGCCAGCTCACACCGCCCCAGCTCCAGGCGAGCGGCACCGACGCGACGAGGGCCAGGAAGGGCACGACGATGAAGAGGAGAAGGGCGAGCTGCTCGACCGTCCCCTTCTTCTCACCGCCGAGGGTCGCTGGGGGAAGGGGGGTGTCGTTGTTCGCCTTCGGGGCGTCGTCGATCACATCGGAACTTGTGGACATGGTGGCGTCCCCTGTGGGGTCGATGGTGGAGAGGTTGTGCCGGGACGGCAGCGGGAACCTTGCCCGGGCTCCGTTACAACAGTCCCTACGGTTCCGTAACCTACGGCATCGTAAGTATGGCAGTGCGTGGCCGGGCGGCAAGGAGCCCGACAGTCTGCGCGTCCGCATGGACACCTATCCTTGGAGTCGGTCGGACAGCGCGGTCCGCTCTGATTCCTTCCCGGATGTCAGGGTCGTATGCGGCAGCTCGCCGCACGGCCCCGGTCGGCCGGGTTCCCTCCCGGACGAGCTTCAACACTGCAAGGAGCCGCACCTGTGAGCAGTGCCGACGACCTGACTACGAGCACCACCTCGACCAGCAGTGAGCTGCGCGCCGACATCAGGCGACTGGGCGACCTGCTCGGCGAGACCCTCGTCCGGCAGGAGGGCCCCGAGCTCCTGGAGCTGGTCGAGAAGGTCCGCCGCCTCACCCGCGAGGACGGTGAGGCCGCCGCCGAGCTGCTGCGCGGCATCGAGCTGGAGACCGCGGCCAAGCTGGTGCGCGCCTTCTCCACCTACTTCCACCTCGCCAACGTCACCGAGCAGGTGCACCGCGGCCGTGAGCTGCGCGCTCGCCGGGCCGCCGAGGGCGGTCTGCTGGCCCGCACCGCCGACCGCCTCAAGGACGCCGACCCCGAGCACCTGCGCCAGACCGTCGGCAACCTGAACGTGCGGCCCGTCTTCACGGCCCACCCGACGGAGGCCGCCCGCCGGTCCGTCCTCAACAAGCTCCGGCGCATCGCGACACTCCTGGAGACCCCGGTCATCGAGGCCGACCGCCGCCGCTACGACACCCGGCTCGCCGAGAACATCGACCTGGTCTGGCAGACCGACGAACTGCGCGTGGTCCGCCCCGAGCCGGCCGACGAGGCCCGCAACGCGATCTACTACCTGGACGAGCTGCACGCCGGCGCCGTCGGTGACGTCCTTGAGGACCTCACCGCCGAGCTGGAGCGCGTCGGCGTCCAACTCCCCGACGCCACCCGCCCGCTGACCTTCGGCACCTGGATCGGCGGCGACCGTGACGGCAACCCGAACGTCACCCCGCAGGTCACCTGGGACGTCCTGATCCTCCAGCACGAGCACGGCATCAACGACGCCCTGGAGCAGATCGACGAGCTGCGCGGCTTCCTGTCCAACTCCATCCGCTACACCGGTGCCACCGACGAGCTCCTGGACTCCCTCGGCACCGACCTCCAGCGGCTGCCCGAGATCAGCCCCCGCTACAAGCGGCTGAACGCGGAGGAGCCCTACCGGCTCAAGGCCACCTGCATCCGGCAGAAGCTGGAGAACACCAAGCAGCGCCTCGCCAAGGGCACCCCGCACCAGCCCGGCCGCGACTACCTGGGCACCGGCGAACTGCTGACCGACCTCACCCTCATCCAGACCTCCCTGCGCGAGCACCGCGGCGGCCTCTTCGCCGACGGCCGGATGAACCGCACCATCCGCACCCTGGCCGCCTTCGGCCTCCAGCTCGCCACCATGGACGTGCGCGAGCACGCCGACGCCCACCACCACGCCCTCGGCCAGCTCTTCGACCGGCTCGGCGAGGAGTCCTGGCGGTACGCCGACATGCCCCGTGAGTACCGGGGCAAGCTGCTCGCCAAGGAGCTGCGGTCCAGGCGGCCGCTGGCCCCGACCCCGGCGCCGGTGGACGCGGCGGGGGAGAAGACCCTCGGTGTCTTCCAGACCGTGAAGCGGGCCCTTGAGGTGTTCGGGCCCGAGGTCGTCGAGTCGTACATCATCTCCATGTGCCAGGGCGCCGACGACGTCTTCGCCGCCGCCGTGCTGGCCCGCGAGGCCGGACTGCTCGACCTGCACGCCGGGTGGGCGAAGATCGGCATCGTGCCGCTCCTGGAGACCACGGACGAGCTCAAGGCCGCCGACACGATCCTGGAGGACATGCTCTCCGACCCGTCCTACCGGCGCCTGGTCGCGCTGCGGGGCGATGTCCAGGAGGTCATGCTCGGCTACTCCGACTCCTCCAAGTTCGGCGGCATCACGACCAGTCAGTGGGAGATCCACCGGGCGCAGCGCCGCCTGCGTGACGTCGCCCACCGCTACGGCGTACGCCTGCGGCTCTTCCACGGCCGCGGCGGAACCGTCGGCCGCGGCGGCGGCCCCTCGCACGACGCGATCCTCGCCCAGCCCTGGGGCACGCTGGAGGGCGAGATCAAGGTGACCGAGCAGGGCGAGGTCATCTCCGACAAGTACCTCGTGCCGTCACTGGCGCGCGAGAACCTGGAGCTGACGGTCGCGGCCACGCTCCAGGCGTCCGCCCTGCACACCGCGCCCCGCCAGTCCGACGAGGCGCTCGCCCGCTGGGACGCGGCCATGGACGTGGTCAGCGACGCGGCGCACGCGGCCTACCGCAGGCTGGTCGAGGACCCGGACCTGCCGACGTACTTCCTCGCCTCCACGCCGGTGGACCAGCTCGCCGATCTGCACCTGGGCTCGCGGCCCTCCCGCCGCCCCGGCTCGGGCGTCTCGCTCGACGGACTGCGCGCGATCCCGTGGGTGTTCGGCTGGACCCAGTCCCGGCAGATCGTGCCCGGCTGGTTCGGCGTGGGATCGGGCCTGAAGGCGCTGCGCGAGGCGGGTCTGGACACCGTGCTCGACGAGATGCACGAACAGTGGCACTTCTTCCGCAACTTCATCTCCAACGTCGAGATGACGCTGGCCAAGACGGACCTGCGGATCGCCCAGCACTACGTCGACACCCTCGTCCCCGACGAGCTCAAGCACGTCTTCGAGACCATCAGGGCCGAGCACGAACTGACCGTCCGCGAGGTGCTGACGGTGACCGGCGAGAGCGAACTGCTCGCCGCCACCCCGGTGTTGAAGCAGACCTTCACCATCCGCGACGCCTACCTGGACCCGATCTCCTATCTCCAGGTGACCCTGCTCAAGCGCCAGCGCGACGCGGCCGCCGCCGGCCAGACCCCGGACCCGCTGCTGGCCCGAGCCCTCCTGCTCACGGTCAACGGCGTCGCCGCGGGCCTGCGCAACACGGGCTGAGCCGCCGGGACATGAGGGTGCCCCCGGGATCCGTACGATCCCGGGGGCACCCCTTTTCGTATGTCTGCGTCTATGACTGGACGGCGATGAACGTGGCCGTCAGGAGCGCGGCCCCCGAGCCCGCCAGCACCCAGCCGAGCCGGATGCGGCCGAGGCCGCCGGCCACCACGACAGAGGCGAGCAGCAGCGCGCCGCCCAGCGGCACCCACGCGTACAGGACGCCCGCGAGTCCGCAGCGGAAGACCTCGTCCGTGCCGGGCTTGACGACCACCGTGTAGGAGTGGCCCTTCTGCACCGCGACCGTCTTCTCCATGACGACCCGGGAGCGCGGCTGCGAGCCGGCGGAGACCGGCGTGTAGGCACCGGTGCAGGTGTCCCCTTCGCACCGCGCGATCTCGACCGTGCCCTGCTCGCGCCCCTTGGTGAGCATCACGTACTGGGCGCTGCCCCACGACGCCCACACACCGGCGACCATGATCAGCACCGCGATCGTCCCCATCGCCGCGAGCCGCCCCAGCCGCAGTGCGGCGACCGAGGCCTGGCGGGAGGTGGTGGCTGTGGCGGGCATGGCCGGGATCATTGGCCATGGCCCTGCGCGCGGTCAACTCGGGTCGGCCCGGGCGGGCGACAAGTCAGGAGTTGTACGTGCTTTGCGCCCGCTCAAGCCCTTCGAGGACCAGCGCCTCCGCCGCGTCGGTGGCGCGGTCGACCAGGTAGTCGAGTTCCTTGCGCTCGGTGCCGGAGAAGTCCTTCAGCACGAAGTCGGCGACCTGCATCCGCCCCGGCGGCCGGCCGATCCCGAACCGCACCCGGTGGTAGTCGGGACCCATCGCCTTCGTCATCGACTTCAGCCCGTTGTGGCCGTTGTCCCCGCCGCCCAGCTTCAGCCGCAGGGTCCCGTAGTCGATGTCCAGCTCGTCGTGCACGGCCACGACGTTGGCCAGCGGCACCTTGTAGAAGTCGCGCAGCGCGTTCACCGGGCCGCCCGAGAGGTTCATGTACGACATCGGCTTCGCCAGGATCACCCGCCGGTTCGCCGGTCCAGGCGGCCCGATCCGCCCCTCGACGACCTGCGCCTGCGCCTTGCCGGCCCGCTTGAACTTCCCCCCGATCCGCTCCGCCAGCAGATCGGCCACCATGAAGCCCACGTTGTGCCGGTTCCGCGCGTACTCCGGACCCGGATTCCCGAGCCCCACGATCAGCCAGGGGGCATTGGCGTCGGTCGTCACGTCCATGTCTCCATTGCTGTGCTTTTCGGGGGACACCCCCCCCGGACCCCCGGCAGCCGGCCGCTGCCCCCGGAGGGAACAGCGGCCGGCGAAACGGTGATGAGCTGAGGCTCAGGCCTCCGTGGACTCGGCCTCGGCGTCGTCCGCGGCGGCCTCTTCCGCCTGGGCGGCCAGGACCTGGAGGACGACCGCGTCCTCGTCGATGGCCAGGGTGGTGCCGGCCGGGAGCGGGATGTCCTTGGCGGCGATGGAGGCGCCGGCCTCCAGGCCCGCGATGGAGACGGTGACCGACTCGGGGATGTTGGTCGCCTCGGCCTCGACGGTCAGCGTGCTCAGCACGTGCTCGAGAAGGTACGCACCCGGGGCCAGCTCGCCCTCGGTGTGGACGTAGACCTCGACGGTGACCTTCTCGCCGCGCTTCAC
Source organism: Streptomyces sp. NPDC001002 (assembly GCF_053599215.1). NCBI lineage: Bacteria > Bacillati > Actinomycetota > Actinomycetes > Kitasatosporales > Streptomycetaceae > Streptomyces > Streptomyces sp. NPDC001002. The sequence goes on from NZ_JBSFLV010000049.1 coordinate 59,520, forward strand.
CAGGAGCAGGTCGACGTGCTCCAGGAAGCCCTTGACGGCGTCACGCTGGACGGCCTTCGGGATCGCGAGCTCGGTCTTGCCCTCGATGTCCAGGGAGAGCAGGACGTTCGGGGTGCGCAGGGCGAGCAGCAGCTCGTGGCCCGGCAGCGTGATGTGGACCGGGTCGACACCGTGGCCGTAGACCACGCCGGGGACCTTCTTGTCACGGCGGATGCGGCGGGCGGCGCCCTTGCCGAACTCGGTGCGGGTCTCGGCGGCGAGCTTGACCTCGGACATGTTCACTCCTCGTAGAAAAAGCTGGGGAAGGTGGTCACCCGGCCGAACATCGGCCTGCTACGAAGAGCGCGTCGATAACGGACCGCCGTATCCGAGAACGGGTACGGCCTCCCTCGCCGAGCAACTGGGTCAGCTTACTGGGCGGGGAGGCCGTACCAGAAATCGATCTTCAGGGGCCTACTGCTCGTCGAACAGGCTCGTCACGGAGCCGTCCTCGAAGACCTCGCGCACCGCGCTCGCGATCGTCGGCGCGATCGACAGCACGGTGATCTTGTCGAGGTCCTGACTCAGCTCACCCGGCGTCGGCAGGGTGTCGGTGAGGATGAACTCGCTGACCCGGGAGTTCTTCAGCCGGTCCGCGGCGGGCCCGGACAGCACGCCGTGCGTGGCCGTCACGATGACGTCCTCCGCACCGTGCGCGAACAGCGCGTCCGCGGCGGCGCAGATCGTGCCGCCGGTGTCGATCATGTCGTCGACGAGCACGCACACCCGGCCCTCGACCTCGCCGACCACCTCGTGCACGGTGACCTGGTTGGCGACGTCCTTGTCCCGGCGCTTGTGCACGATGGCGAGCGGGGCACCGAGGCGGTCGCACCAGCGGTCCGCGACCCGAACGCGGCCGGCGTCCGGGGAGACGACCGTCAGCTTGTCCTTGTCGACCTTGCCGCCCACGTAGTCCGCGAGCAGCGGCAGCGCGAAGAGATGGTCGACCGGGCCGTCGAAGAAGCCCTGGATCTGGTCGGTGTGCAGATCGACGGTCAGGATGCGGTGCGCGCCCGCCGTCTTCATCAGGTCCGCGACCAGGCGCGCCGAGATGGGCTCGCGGCCGCGGTGCTTCTTGTCCTGCCGGGCATAGCCGTAGAAGGGCACGATCACCGTGATGGAACGGGCCGAGGCCCGCTTCAGCGCGTCGATCATGATCAGCTGCTCCATGATCCACTGGTTGATCGGAGCCGTGTGGCTCTGGATCACGAAGCAGTCCGCGCCGCGCACCGACTCCTCGAAACGGACGTAGATCTCGCCGTTCGCGAAGTCGAAGGCCTTGGTCGGGACGACCCCGACACCCAGCTGCTGGGCGACCTCCTTGGCAAGCTCGGGGTGGGCGCGGCCGGAGAAGAACATCATCTTCTTCTCGCCGGTCGTCTTGATCCCGGTCACAGCACTGTCTCCTCAGAGGTTCATCAACTGGGTGTGCGTTTATCACGGTACGCCGTGTTCGACGCACCCGTTTCCGGTCAGTCTTCGCTCTCGCCCTGGCCCGAGGCCGCCTCGGCCGCCTTCGCCGCCGCGCTCCCCGGACGCTTACGGGCCACCCAACCCTCGATATTCCGCTGCTGGCCCCGGGCCACGGCCAGCGAACCGGGCGGTACGTCCTTCGTGATCACGGACCCGGCGGCGGTGTACGCGCCGTCCCCGACCGTGACAGGCGCCACAAACATGTTGTCCGAACCGGTCCGGCAGTGCGAGCCCACGGTGGTGTGGTGCTTGTCCTGTCCGTCGTAGTTCACGAACACGCTGGCCGCGCCGATGTTGGTGTACTCGCCGATCGTCGCGTCCCCCACATAGGAGAGGTGCGGGACCTTCGTGCCCTCGCCGATGGAGGCGTTCTTGGTCTCGACGTATGTCCCGATCTTGCCCTTGGCGCCGAGCCGGGTGCCGGGCCGGAGGTAGGCGAAGGGGCCCACGGTCGCGTTCGCGCCGATGTGCGCGGAGTCCGACACCGTGGTGTCCACGCGCGCGCCCGCCTCGACCCGGGTGTCCGTGAGCCGGCTGTTGGGGCCGACCTCCGCGCCCTCGCCGAGATGCGTGGAGCCGTGCAGCTCCGTGCCCGGGTGCACGATCGCGTCCTGCTCGAAGGTGACGGTGACGTCGATCCAGGTCGTCGCGGGGTCGATGACGCTCACGCCGCCGAGCATGGCGGCGGTCAGCAGCCGGTCGTTCAGGATCCGCCGGGCCTGCGCCAGCTGCACGCGGTTGTTGATCCCGGCGATCTCCCGGTGGTCCCCGGCGACGGAGGCGCCGACCCGGTGCCCGGCCTCCCGCAGGATGCCGAGCACGTCCGTCAGGTACTCCTCGCCCTGGCTGTTGTCCGTGCGCACCTTCTTCAGCGCGTCCGCCAGCAGCTGCCCGTCGAACGCGAACACCCCCGAGTTGATCTCCCGGATCGTCCGCTGCGCCTCGCTCGCGTCCTTGTGCTCGACGATCTCGACCACGGCGCCGGTGACGTCGTCCCGCACGATCCGCCCGTAGCCGGTGGCGTCCGGGACCTCGGCGGTCAGCACGGTGACGGCATTGCCGTCCGCGGAGTGCGTCCCGGCGAGCCGGCGCAGGGTCTCGCCGGTCAGCAGCGGGGTGTCCCCGCACACGACCACGACGGTCCCGTCCACGGAACCGCCGAGCTCTTCGAGACCGATCCGTACGGCGTGCCCGGTGCCGTTCTGCTCCGCCTGCACCGCGGTGCGTACGGCGGGGTCGATCACGCCGAGATGCGCGGTGACCTTCTCGCGTGCGTGCCCGACGACCACGACGAGGTTCTCCGGCGCCAACTCACGCGCGGCGGCGAGCACATGGCCCACCAGGGAACGGCCGCAGATCTCATGGAGGACCTTGGGTGTGGCCGACTTCATACGGGTGCCCTCACCCGCTGCGAGAACGACGACGGCTGCCGGGCGAATGGCGCTCACGGGGTTGCCCTTCGGCTGTGGATGAGGTGGGGACATCCGAAGGATACCGGGGCGTTTCTTGGGGGACATGAGAGTGGGCCCTGACAGTGCTGTCAGGGCCCGAAGCGCGTTGCTGGATGCGGGTGTTGCTCCCCCGCCAGGACTCGAACCCGGACAAATGGCACCAAAAGCCACTGTGCTGCCAATTACACCACGGGGGAATGAGCACGACTGGGGTCGATGTCCAGCCGGGCTGCCTGGTGGCGGCTCCTACTATGCCGTACAGGACGCCCTCGACGCGACGGGTCTTCGTCCGTACCGGGTCCTCGCCCCGCCGTCGAAACTCATCGGAAAGCGAGCGGTGGCGCCCGTAGGCTGGAGGCATGACCACGACGGGGGAAGAACACACCACGGGCCGGGGAGGGCCGTGGTGGTGGACCAGGTGGCGCAGTGCCGTACTGGACGTCGGGCTCGCGGCGGCATCCGCCGTGGAGTGCGCGTTCGAGGGGATCCACTTCGCGCGGGACGCGGGGATCCCGCTCGCCGCGGGCATCGTGTTCGGGGTGCTGGCCGGTTCGGCGCTGCTGTTCCGGCGGAAGTGGCCGATCGCCGTCGTGCTGGTGGCGATCGCGATCACGCCGGCCCAGATGGGCTACCTGATGGGCATCGTCGGCCTCTACACGCTGGCCGCCTCGGAGCTGCCGCGCCGGATCATCGCCTCGCTGGCCGGGATGTCGTTGGTCGGGATGCTGATCGTGATGTTCGTGCGGGTCCGCCAGGACATGGCGCGCGGGGATCTGGACCTCGGCGACTGGTTCGTGCCGTTCGCCGCCATCACCACCGCGATCGGGATGACCGCGCCGCCGCTGCTGCTCGGGCTGTACGTCGGGGCGCGGCGGCGGCTGATGGAGAGCCTGCGGGAGCGGGCGGACAGCCTTGAGCGCGAGTTGCAGCTGCTGGCCGAGCGGGCGGAGGAGCGGGCCGAGTGGGCCCGCAACGAGGAGCGGACCCGGATCGCGCGCGACATGCACGACGTCGTCGCGCACCGGGTGAGCCTGATGGTCGTGCACGCGGCCGCCCTCCAGGCGGTGGCGCGGAAGGACCCGGAGAAGGCCGTCAGGAACGCCGCGCTGGTCGGTGACATGGGGCGCCAGGCGCTCACCGAACTCCGCGAGATGCTCGGCGTGCTGCGCAGCGGGGAGGGCTCCCGGCGTACGGAGCCTTCGGTGCCCTTGGCGGCGGTGGGGGTCGCGGCGGCGGTCGTCGCGTCTCGCTTCGCGGATGACGGGGAGGGGCCCTGTCTTGAGGAACTGGACGAACTGATCGGGCAGTCGGCCGCGGCGGGGATGGTCGTGGATCTGTCGGTGGAAGGTGATGTCCGGCTCTACGCGGCGGAGGTCGAGGAGACGGCGTATCGGGTTGTGCAGGAAGCGCTGACGAACGTGCATAAGCATGCGGCCGGGGCGAAGACGCATGTTCGTTTGGCGCACCGGGTTTCCGAGATCGCCATGCAGGTGGAGAACGAGCCTCCGCCGGAGGTTTCGTCGGCTTCCTCCGCGCGGTTGCCTTCCGGCGGTAACGGGTTGGTCGGCATGAAGGAGCGGGTGACTGCTCTGGGCGGGGTTTTTGTCTCCGGGCCTACCGATGCCGGGGGTTATCGGGTTTCGGCGGTCATTCCGGCTTAGCCCTTCGGGGGTGCGCGTTCTCGGTTGTCGGTTGGCTGCGGGTCGTGGGGGCTGGTCGCGCAGTTCCCCGCGCCCCTAGGGGCGTTGCAGGGACGGCGATTTCCAGTGCCCTCCGGATGGCCCGCTGCCGGTCAGGCCGTTGTCAGGCGTGGGGGGTCGATTCCCGTCACCAGGGTCGTCAAGGCCTGGTCGATCGTGAGGCCCAGGTACCAGTCGCCCGTGTGGTCCAGGGCGTAGACGCGGCCTTCCATGTCCATGGCCAGGAGGGCGTGGGTGTCGGTTTCCGTGCCCAGGGGAGTGACCTCCGTGTCGAGGGCGCGGCCGAGGTCGCCGAGGGTGCGGGCCATGTGGAGGCCGTGCAGGGGGTCGATGTGGACCGCGGCGGGGGCGATCTGGCGGCCGGGGCCCGTCGGCTTGATGTGCAGGCCGCCGAACTCCGCCCAGGCCTCGACCGCGGCCGGGAAGACGGCGTGGCGGTGGCCGGCCGGCGACTCGTGCTCGCGCAGGGTGTCGGCCCAGAACTCGGCCTGTTTTATGTCCCAGCGCCCGGGCTGCCACCCCGCCGCGCGCAGCGCTGCGTCGAGGGGGACGGCGAATCTCGTGGAGGTGCGGTCGGCGTGCATCTGCCCTTCGTTCGTCGAGGTCATGGGTGGGCGCCGACGGGCGCCGTGGTGCGGGGGCGGGGGGAGAGAGGGGTCAGTCGTCGGCCGCCGCCGGGTCGACGACACGGACGCCGAAGTGCGCGCTGAGCGCGGCGCACGCGCGGCACGGGGCGGCGAAGCTGCCGTGCAGGGGGTCGCCGTCCTCGCGGATGCGGCGCGCGGTGAGCTTGGACTGCTTCAGGGCCCGCCGGGCCTCGCCGTGGGTCAGCGGCTTGCGCGCGGCCCGCTTGCTGCGTTCGGCGTCGACGGCGGATATGTGCCGCGAGATCAGGATCGTCTCGGCGCACCGGCCAGTGAAACGGTCGCGCTGGGCGCTGGTGAGGGTGTCCAGGAAGTCCTGCACGAGCGGGTGCAGCTCGGGCGGCTGGTCACCGCGGGCGGCCGTGCCGGTGAGGGTGGCGCCGCGGACCGAGAGCGCGGCGGCGACGGTCGGGAGTATGCCGTCACGCCGGTGGTGGAGGGCAGGTGTGTGCTCGGCCTCGGCGCTCCAGCCGACGCGCGGATCGCCGGTGCGCGGATCGTCGTAGGCACCGTGCCGGTCGCCGTACGCACCACCGCGCGGGTCGCCCGGCCGACCGGTCCCGGAACCGCCGGACGGTCTGCCGCCGGGGTCCGTATGTGGACCCGTCTGCGTCGCGTTCATGATCGTCATCCCCTCCCGAGCATCCCCCCGGAGCACACAGAGTGCCAAATTCCGTGGCTGGTGCGGAAGCTGGGGCCACACGACACGCCCGGGTTTGGGCAGGCAGTCACGGCGCTGTGACGGCCGGTCACGGAAGCGGAGGGCGGCTGACCGGCGCCCGGTGACCGGTGCGGTCGTACCGCATAGGCTGTCCGCACCGCGTCCGCGCGGTCGACGCCCGGTGCCACACGGCGGTCGGCGCGCGGTGTCGGACGAGGTGAGGTCGAGACGGAAGTCCAGACGGACGTCGAGACGGACGAGACAGTCGATACGGGGCGTAATGGACGGCCGGACCGGTCATCGCGCGCCGTACAGAGTGCCGCAGGGGGCAACCGCCATGACGACAGGTCGGCTCGGGCAAGCCGCGCCGCCGAACGCGGCCTACGCCGGGCAGGTCGTGCATTTCCCGGACCCGGTCCGGGCGGCCCGTCACCCCAGAGGGGTGCGGGTGGACGAGCACGGTTACCCCGACTTCTCCGCCTACGCGCGTGTGGCGGCGGAGATCGCCGATCCGCCGGAGGGTTTCGGGGTCGACGAACTGCGCCTGACGGACTACGTGTCGGCGAACGCGGCGCTTGCCGCCTCCGGGCACGAGCTGTGGGACACGGTGCCCGCGGTGGCCACCCCGCACGGCTGGACCTGGCACCACGTGCGCGGCGGCCGACGCCTCGAACTGGTCCCGGTCGAGGTGAAGGCGCTGCTGCGGCACCACGGCGGTATCGCCACGGGCAACGTCGACCAGAACAAGCGCGGCACGCGCCCGCTCCAGGAGACCCGCCCCACCCACTTCGGGCTGCCGAAGTCCGGGGTGGCGGTGACGGAGACGCAGGTGCAGGGCGTCGAGGAGGACCTCGGCTACCGACTGCCGGGCGCCTACCGCTCGTTCCTGAAGGCGGCGGGCGGCTGCGCGCCGGTGGGCACGGCGCTCGACGCCGACCTCGGCCTGCTGATCGACCAGCCCTTCTTCACGGTCCGCGAGGAGGCGGCGGTCAACGACCTCGTCTACGTGAACAAGTGCCTGCGCGACCATCTCACCAAGGACTATCTGTGCGTCGCCTTCGTCCAGGGCGGACTGCTCGCGGTGAAGGTGAAGGGCGAACGGATCGGTTCGGTCTGGTTCTGCGCCTACGACGACGCCCGCGACGTCGATCCCTCGTGGCCGCCGGCCGACCGCGTGGCGCGGCTGCTGCTGCCGTGCGGCGAGGACTTCGACACGTTCCTCTCCCGACTCGCGGGCTCTCCGCCGGAGTTGGAGACCGTGGCGAACCTGATGGTGGACGGCGGTTTCGCGCAGGCGGTGCCGACGGCGGCTTCGGTGGGGGAGTGACTTCTCGATGGTGACGTTCGCGCAGGCGCAGGAGCGCGCGGAGGAATGGATCAACGGCGATGTGCCGTCGTACCAGCATCGCGAGGTGCGGGTACGGGAGTTCGAGCTCGGCTTCGTGGTGTGGGCCGAGGACCGCGCCGACGGACCGCGCTCGGACGGCGGCGCGCAGCGGCTGGTGATCGCCCGCGACAGCGGCGAGGCGACCCTGTGGCCCGCGCTGCCGGTGGGCGAGGTCGTCCGCCGCTACGAGGAGGAGTACGGCCGCCCGGACGAGCCCACGGACGCCGTGCCGGCGGCTTCGGCGCGGGTGGATCTGAACCAGACGTCCTTCCTGCTGAGCCCGCCGGAGTGGTTGCAGGAGGCGGCGGACAAGCTGGGGATCCAGGATCGCCGCAGTGCCTCCAGCGGTTCTGCGGCGAGTGCCGGTGCCGGTGCGGCTTCCGGTGGTGGGGCGTTGCCCGAGACGCAGGCTGGGGCTCCGGTGGGGTCGACTCCCGCTCCGGGGGCGCCTGTTGGGCAGGGCGGCGGTGCGCAGTGGCCGCAGGCCGGAGGCGGTGCGGGGGTGCCCGACGGGGCCACTCCCTGGGCCGGGACCGACACCAACGCCGATGGCGGTGAGGACCGTTCGGTACCGCTGCCGGCAACGGTCTTCGCACCGCCGGTGAGCGACTCGAACGACACGCCTCCCGACGCCCAGACCGCGCTCATGTCGGGCGGCAGCCAGCTCCCGCCGACGGCGGAGGAACGGGCACTCGACGCTTCCCGCGGACCGGGTACGCCGGGGGCGCAGGGAGGGCCCGGTGGGCGGGGAGCGCCCGGTGGGCGGGGAGCCACGCCGCCGGCGGCTCCGCCGGCCGGGTCGTCGTACGGGTACCCGCAGGGCGCGGCCGGTCCCGGTGCGCCGGGGACGCCACCGCCCGCGCAGAGCGGTTCTTCTTCTTACGGCTTCCCGCAGAGTGCCCCCAACTCGCCCGGCGGGCAGGGGAGTTCGCAGTCCGGGTCGGGTGCTTCTTCTTACGGGTATCCGCTGGACGCTCCGGGTGCGCCGCAGTCGTCGGGTGCGGGTGGTCCTGGTGGGCCGGGCGCGCCGGGGACTCCGGCCGCGCCGGGCGGTTCGTCCTACGGTTATCCGCAGGGTGGTCCGGGTGCGGCGCAGTCGTCGGGTGGTTCTGGTGCGCCGAGCGCGCCGGGGGCTCCGCCGGCCGGGCCGAGCGGCTCTTCGTACGGCTATCCGCAAGGCGCCCCGGGTGCCTCGCAGTCGCCCGCCGGTCCTGGTGCGCCGAGCGCCCCGGGCGGGTCGGGTGCGCCGGGGGCTCCGGCTGGGCCGGGGGGTTCTTCCTACGGTTATCCGCAGGGCGCTCCCGGTGCTCCTCAGCCCCCCGCCGGTCCCGGTGTGCCGGCCGCGCCGGTCGCGCCGCCGGATGCGGGGGACATCGCCGATGCCGCCACGAGCAAGGCCGGGCCTCCGCCGCGACGGGCGCGGGGCGCGGGGAACAACCCGCCGCCTCCGCCGAGCGCCCCGGGGGCGTTCGTGGTCATGCAGGCACGGTAACGGGGGGTGTGCTCAGTTCTCGAACGAGA
>NZ_JBSFLV010000050.1:0-66116 GCF_053599215.1 Streptomyces sp. NPDC001002
GGTGTCGTGCGGGTTGTTGTAGGCGACGATGTCGATGCCGACCTCGGCGACGGCGGTGTAGTGCGCGCGCACCGAACGCTCGTCGGCGCGATAGGCACGAGGAAACGTTCGCCACCGTCTGGAGCGCCAGGGTCATTGGCGCATAGCAGTTTCAGTGAGCCGTGGGACACCCCCTCTGAGGAGGGGGTTTCTCAATTTATAGGCTCACGTATCACACGCTCATTCATAGATATTGCTTGTTGTAAATTCTACATCTTTGCAGAAATAGAGAAACCTGTCATAAATATGTACCAGGCAAGCATTCGCTGGCCTACTCCAAGTGGAAGGATCGCGGTAATGACCGTGAACACCTCCGTCGCCGAGGCGCCCGTTGGTCACGAGCTGACCAACAAGCACCTCATCGACACCCAGCTCTGGGACCGACTCGTCGGCCGGATCGTCAAGGACGAGAACATGGAGCCCTCCCTCGCGGAGCGCATCATGGACCAGACCCTGGCGTTCCTCGCGCTCAGCGCGACGGACAAGGACGGTGGCTACAGCCCGTCGCCCCTCGTGGACATCGGCTGGCACACGTTCATCCTCTACACGAAGGCCTACGCGGCCTTCTGCGAGAAGATGGGCGGGTTCATCCACCACGACCCGAGCGACGTCCCCGGCGTCGTGTACCAGAAGGGCAACCTCGACCGCACGGTCGCGGCCCTGAAGGCGCACGGCTTCTCGGTCGACGAGTCGCTCTGGGTCGGCAAGGTCCACTGCGAGGCGGGCTGCTGCTCGTCCAACGGCTGAGGCTGATCAAGCCTCGCCAGCTCACCCCTGTCGCCTCCCATCGGAGGTGGCAGGGGTGAGTACCTGCAACTAAGAATTATGAAAAAGATTGATGAAAACTGGAGCAAGGCGTATGACGGGGGTAAAGATTTCCGCCCGTTGTTCCCTATCGACTTAGATCGCATCCTTGCTCTCCTTCCAGACGATGAAGAAAAGCAACATCTAGACATCGGGTCTGGTACGGGTGGATTGACGCGAGAAATGTTCCACCGTGGCTACACCTCAACGGGGATCGATCCGTCATCGTCAGCTATCGAACGCGCCAAAACTGCCACGGTCTACTTAGGTCGTGGCCTAACTTATATACATGATGACTTTGAGAGCGTCGCCCTAGAGGAAGAAGCGTACTCTCTCATCACGTGCAAACTGGTCTACGCGTTCTTTCAAGACAAGCGTGTGTGTCTGGAGAAGATGCGAAGCCTGTTAAGCGCAAGCGGACGACTCGTACTCATTACCAAGGTTCACGATTCCGTCGACACTGCTACGCCGATTAGTGTTGATGAAAGCGAGATCCGAGACGCTCTCCGGGAAACCTTCGGCAACGTTCAGGAACTCGATCTCGAATGGGCTAAGTGTTTCGTCTGTCAGGGGTAGCCTCTGGAGCAAAGCTATGGAGAATCTTCATCCTGGATTTAAGATTGAGAAAGCTGAGCCTGTTGACGCTGCTGCAATAAATGATGTGTCGCGTAGGGCCTGGCAGAAAACCTACGTCAACGAAGAACTCGGAATTACTCTAGAGGACGTCCAGTTCCGCACCGATGGGTTAAACGGAGAGCTGATCGAGCGGAAGACCGAGCGGTGGCGAAAGGCCATCGAGTCGAGCGGAGAGAGCCACGAAGTGTTCGTGGCTAAAGTCGATGACGAGGTCGTAGGGTTTGTTAATCCGAAATCTCTAGTGAACGGTAAGCGCCGTGTGGGCCCGATCTATGTCTCACCTGACGCACAGGGAAACGGGTACGGAGCGGCATTGCTCCTCGCGGCGCTTGAGTGGCACGGCGGCGAATCAGACGTTTACCTTCAGGTAGTTGCTTACAATCACCACGCCATTGGTTTCTATGAACGGTTTGGATTTATACCTACAGGTCGAGAAATAGAGGATGAACTTTCTAAAGCCCGTGGCCTACCTGAGTTACCACTCGTGGAGTTGGTGTTGCCAGCGCCAACCGAGTAGATCCTCTGCTTGAAGATCCACTGCTCTATGCGGTGGATCTTCTGATTTCAGTCACCACCTCACCGTCCCTTCCGCCCTATCTCAGCTCACCCCAATGCCGACCAGGCATAGTAAGAGGTAAGAGCAACCACCCCGATCGACAGCAGACCGCTAGAGCCTGACGAGATTGCTCCCAAACGGAAAGTTGAGTAATCACGTCAGCGCAGATTCCCTGAACCCAGGCGTTCAGCCTTTTTCCTGATGCCCTCAACTTCCAAGAACCCGTGTAACTGGAAGGAGGGATGCCATGGCACAAAACCCCACTATCAAGCGCCGAGGGCCGCCGGATCACACCGGCCTCGTCTGGTTCGAGGTGCACTTCCCTCACGAGCTGAGCGTCGCGCAGGTGATCAAGGGGCTTCAGCCACTCGCCTACCGACCGCTTCTCGGCTGGATCAAGCGCACGCCGGCCGTCGTCCTTGAGACGCGCGGTTCATCGGGCGGTGAGCTGCGTTGGCTGATCGGCGTTGACCAACGGATCAGCGGCGAACTGCCAAGCCAACTACGGGCGCAGCTCCCCGGACTGTCGCTGATCCCTCTGGATCATCCCGACCGTGCGGCGACGCGCTTCGCCTCAGATGTTGGTCTCTCGAACCCCCTGCAACCGCTCCGTACAGACATGGCAGCCAGCGTTACCGCTGGACTGCTCGAAATCATGAACGCCCTTCAACAGGGCGAATCCGCCGTTGTTCAGTGGGTCATCGGACCAGCGCAGTCGCGCCAGCAGAAGCCGGAGCCGTTCAACGTGGCCCGCGCCCTGGGCCTAGTCGCCGTCGCCAAGGAGACGGGCGACGACCGGAGACTCTGGAAGCAGAAGGCAGCCGAGCCGCTGTTTGCCGTACGCGGCCGGATCGGTGCCCGTACTCCTGATCCTCGCCAGTCATACGCCATCGTGCGGATGCTGGGTGAAGCGATCCAACTGACGGGTGCTGAGCACGCGGAACTACGCGTGCAGCGACCTACGGTTCGTGACGCTCACCAGCTCGACCAAGTCGCCCTGTCCGGTTGGTCGGCCGTCCTCAATGTTGCCGAACTCGCCGCCGTCATCGGGTGGCCAGTAGACGGAGCGGCTTCAATGCGCACGGCGCATGGTCGCCAGTATCCAGCACCACCGCAGATCACCGCGCCGGTAGAACGGCACCACCAACCGCACGACCGCGTCCTCGGCGCCGGCCTGCACCCAAGTCAGCGCGCTCTACTCGTAACGCTGCCGACGGCGAGTTCTCTTCACCACCTACACGTCGTCGGACCAACGGGAAGCGGCAAGTCCACCTTGCTGGCACAGCTCCTTCGTGCTGACGTGCACGCGGGGCGAAGTGTCTTCGTCCTAGAGCCACGCGGCGACCTCGTAGAAGAGGTGTTGGCCGGCGTGCCCGCGGAGCGTCGTGAGGACGTCGTCATCATCGAGCCGGGAGCATCCGGCGAAGTCGTCGGGTTCAACCCGCTCGCCGGAAGTACCGAGAACGCGGAGCAGCGCGCCGACCACCTCTTGCACTTATTCCGCGAGCTGTACGGCACGAGTCTCGGGCCACGTAGTGCCGATGTCCTCATGCACGCCCTGGTGGCACTAGCCCGCAGCGACCAAAGCACGCTCGCCGATCTACCGGTCATCCTGACCAACGCCGCGTTCCGCCGTCGCGTGCTCGCAGCCGTCAACGATCCCCTTGTGCTGGCTCCGTTCTTCTCCTGGTATGACGGCTTGTCGGAAGCGGAGCGGCAACAGGTTGTTGCGCCCGTCCTGAACAAGACGCGCGCCTTCCTCAGTCGCACCGCCATCCGAAGACTTCTCGGCCAAGCCTCACCGCGGTTCGGGTTGGACGAGCTGTTCTACCGTCCCCGCATCGTCCTCGTGAACCTGAACACCGGAGTCATCGGAAGCGAGACATCCCAGATGATCGGGGCGCTGCTGGTGACGCAGCTCTGGCAAGCGATGCAGCGTCGCGCCTTGATGCCCTCGACCCACCGGCAGCCGGCCATGGTGGTCATTGACGAGGTTCAGAATTACCTGCGGCTCCCCGTAGACCTCGGCGACATGTTCGCCCAGGCGCGCGGCCTTGGTGTCGGGCTCACTGTGGCACATCAGCACATGGGGCAGCTGTCGCCCAAGATGCGGGCCGGACTCATCGCCAACGCCCGCAACCGTGTTGTCTTCCGTCCAAGCAGCGAGGACGGTTCCGTGCTGGCGAGCGTTCTCGGTGGCGGCCTGGTCGCGGACGACCTCGCGCTCCTCGGGGCGCACGAGGCGTACGCCGAAGTCCTGGTGAACCACCAGCCAAGCAAACCGTTCCTTATCCGTACGCGTCAGCCGGACGCACAGCCGCTCAATGATCCCACCGACCTACGACACCAAAGCGCGGCGCGGTACGGGGTCGACGGTGCCCAGCTCGACGCGACCCTTCGTCAGCGCTGGCAAGGCAAGGACCGATCACCTGACGGACCGATCGGGCAGCAGCCACGGAGGACGGCATGAACTGCTCTTCGCTCCGTGCTTCGCATCGTGTCGTACGCGGTGGTCGGTGCTCCTCTGTTACTGGAGAGGAGGCACCAAAGAAACTCTCACCACCAGGAGCGTTCCTATGGTGAGACCACTCTCCATTCCCACGGCGCGGGGCGAGCGGTTGCGTGCTCGGCTCAGTCCGCGTGACCTTGCGGTGCTGGCGTCTCTCGACCGTGTGCGGCTCCTGAGCCTGAACCAGATTCGCCGCCTGGCCGTGACGGATGGATCGCCTCGTGCTCGCACCCGTCGCGCGCAGCTCATGATGACCCGGCTTAAAGGTCTCGGCGTCGTGGTGCGGTTCTCCCGGATCATTGGGGGTGTGTGGGCGGGATCGTCCGGCTACATCTACGGCCTGAGCGGTCTTGGCCAAGCCGTCCTCAACACGGACGGGCCACTTGGCGGTAGACGTCGCCGGGTGTGGGAGTCGAAACCATACTTCCAAGACCACATGCTCGCCGTCGCTGAACTCTACGTTCAACTGGTCGAGCGCCACCGCGAAGGTACGACGGAGTTACTGGCCTACGACGCGGAGCCTGCCAACTGGCGTCACTTCACCGGTGCCGGTGGCGAACTCGTCCAGATCAAGCCGGACGCGTACGTGCGGATAGGTCGAGCGGCCATGGAGTACAGCGCGTTCATCGAGGTCGACCTGTCCACCGAGACGCTGCCCACTATCCAGAAGAAGTCGCAGCGGTACGTCGATTACTGGCGGAGCGGCATGGAGCAACAGTGGCGCGGCGTCTTTCCGAAGGTCGTGTGGCTCGTAGAAACCGAGCGTCGACGTGAACGGATCGCGAGCGTGATTGGGAAGCTCGCCCTCGACAGCCAAGCGCTCTTTGATGTCGGGCTCCTCGATGACGGCCCGCGGTTGTTAAGTGGTAGCAACCAAGGAGCCTCCGCATGATGTCGATTTCACACGGTCGAAGTCCGCCAAAATAGTTAACAACTTCAACCAATTGAGATTAAATAGATAGAGACAAGGAGGGAATTCCTATGAATGAAGTAATCAAGCAGCCAACTTCTGGCGGAGACAACGTCATCCTGCTGACTGTCCGCGAAGCGTACATGAAGCTCAGAATCAGCAAGTGGAAGCTATACGACCTGTTGAGGTCGGGACAGCTCGAAGCCGTCAAGATTGGACGGCGGACGCTAATACCACTGCAATCGATTGAAGCCTACGTCTTGAAGGGTTGGAAGGAGTCATTAGCCTGATGGCTCGCCGTAATGCAAGCGGCGAAGGCTCGCTCTACCAACGCAAAAGCGATAGACGGTGGGTCGGTTCCATTCAAGTCCACACAACGAGCGGAAGAACCAAGCGGGTCTATGCGTACGGTAAGACCCGCGCCGAGGCTCACGAGGAACTCACAAAACTTAAAACCAAAGTCAGCCAGGGCATTCTGACAGCAGACAAGAACCGAAAACTCGGGGACTACCTGGATTACTGGCTTGAGGCATTCGTCAGACCAAATCGCCGACCGAACACATACGACCAATGCGAGACAATCGTCCGCCTCTACTTGAAGCCAGGTCTTGGCGACCGATACCTTGACAAGCTCTCAGTACCCGCCACTCAGGTGTACTTCACTAACTTACGTGCTGCTGGCTTAAAGGTAAGTTACATAGGCACCATACGAAAGGTGCTAAGCGCAGCTCTGACGCGAGCAATGCGGGAAGAACTGATCCCCCGCAATGTGGCTCGTCTCGTCGAGCTTCCGTCTGACCCGGGAGAGAAGAAGGAACCGATACCGTGGAGCCTCGAAGAAGTTCAGCGGTATATAAGGGTTATCCGCGCAGAGCGCCTCTACGCCGCCTATCTAATACTGCCCACGCTCGGACCACGAAAAGGTGAGCTGCTGGGATTGCGTTGGCAAGACGTCGACGCTTCCCGGAAACTCATCCACCTACAACAGCAGTTGACCGGTTCGGGAAAGAAGATGCACATTGGGCCGCTCAAGACAAAGAAGAGTCGCCGCGACTTACCGCTCATAGCCCCTGTGCTTGATGCCCTGCGTGAACACTACGAAGAACAGAAAGTGCGAGGGATTACATCGGAGCTTGTTTTTACGACAACCAGCGGCGAGCCTATCGACCCGAAGAACTTCCTTAAGATGTTTCAACGGTTCTGCAAGCGAAACGACTTGCGGGTCATCACCGTTCATGACATGCGCCGCACTCAAGCAACATTGCTGCGCTATCTCGGGGTGCCTATGAGAACCATTCAGCACATCCTCGGACACTCACGCATGAGCACAACAGAAATCTACGTGCTTGGTGACGAGGATGAAGGACAACAGGAAGCCATCCAACTTGTGGAGAAGCGCCTACTGTCCGAGCCTGCGCCAGCCCAAATCGAGAGGCAAAGATCGCTGGCGGAATTCATTGACAGCAACGGTAGCTGTCAAGATAGCTGTCAACAAAGGGAAAACCCGACCTGGTGGTCGGGCTCTACCTCTGGTGCGAGTACCGGGACTCTAACCCGGGACCTCTTCCTTGGCAAGAAAAAGCAGATCACCTTGGCCGAGCGCGTAACCGAGGTAGACGAGTCCTTAAAAGTACGTCGGCAACTGCTATTGCTCGGTGGCGTAGCTGTCAGCGCTGCTGTCAAAATACCCAACGTCGTCAACGTCGACCTTGCAGCGTAGTTCGCGTCGTTCAACCCTGCGCCGGCCATGTCTCGAAGCACGACAGGAACAACCATGCACGAGGTGGCCAGTAAGTCCATGCGACATCGTCTGCCGCGGGCTCGTTTAGGTCGGCCTGATCTAGCGGCGCGCCAGCGGAGACGGTAGGTCGAGCAGACACAAACAGACCCCGTGCCCTGCTGGCGGGGTCTTCGCGTGCGTTGGCTCGCCGACGCGGCGTGGTACAGCTCGTTCAGCAGGGTCGACGACTGCAAGGTGACCTGAGGCTTCATCGCCACCAGTCGTGCAGCAGTAGCCGGTCTGCGGGCTTGCGCCAATCAGTGACTGGCAGACTCTAGTACCACTGATCAGCAACCCAACGCTCCCGCTCAGCGAGAAGCTCCGTCTTCGTCACCTTGATGGCGCCGAGATCGATGCCACCGAGCGGGAACGTCCACTGCTCGCGAGCCAGGTGTAGGTCCCGCTGCGTCAGGTCAGCGCTGAAGAGACCGGCACCTTCGAGCTTCTCCAGAATGCTCTGGTTGGTCGTCTCCACCACACCCCAGTGCGTGTCGTCGGTCAGAGCCACGCCCGACCACTCCTTAGCGATGATCTCCAGGCCCTCTTTGGTCGTACAGCCAAAGCGATGGAGAGCAAGAGCCAGGTCAATCACCATGCTCGGCCAGTGAGACAGCCACTGGTCATCGACGGCAGCCGGGGTGATCCAAGCGCTGTCGCCCTCATTCGTCACGTAGTCGACGTACAGCCGCTCTTCACGGTCAGCCTCAATGTTGTTCCGAAAGATCCAGTCGACATCATTGGGGCCGTCGAGATAGAGGCTTCGACGCAGAGTCTCGGTGTAGCGCCGCACCTCGGCACGGTCTGCCGGACGTCCCGCAATGACGCGTACATAGATGCCACGAGCAAGGTGACTGTAGAACTGCCGCAGCTGGTCTCGCACTGCCTCGGCGTCCGACCAGCCCATACGCACGACGTCGAGGAGGATTAGCATCTTGGCTGCCTCCTCGCTGGCGAGACCATCGATCACCGCCGCGCCTCGACTGCGCCCAGCCTCTTGGAGATGAATGAGGTCATCCCGAAGCGTGCCAACATGTTCGGCGAGCAGTCCAAGGCCCTCAGCGATGAGTCCAAACCGCTCAGCCTTGGGCACGTTGAGGATGGCGACCACATCTCTCGGCTTCATCCCAGCAGGCTACGGCGCTGAAGTCACGGAGACCAGCGGGTATTACATGCCTCACATGATCTACTCCGACGTACTTCGGCGTGACCTCTCCGCACCTGCCACATGACTGCGGATGTTTACCAGCCACCAGTTCGACAGCAGACGCCCCTCTATCGAGGTTTGGCCGGTCATAGCCGTTTGGATTAAGTTGGTTCTAGCCGTATACCTGAAGGCGCCTTGATGGGCGCCACCAGGACGCAACCGCAGATGCTGTGAAAATGGTGCTAGTCATTGTACAAATCTCCGCGGACCATCAGCTCTGCATTCGGCAGTCTGCCCATCTGCTCTTTGAACTCATCTGAGACAGGTTGCGTTGTTGCAAAGATGGCTCTGGCAGGATTCTTGAGGGGCATCTTGGCCAAAACTTCAAACTTTTCTAGAGCCTCGGCCTTCAACGAATCAGTCTTGCACTCACCAAATATGATCGCGCCATCAACGATGCAGGCTACGTCCATTTCTCGATTCTTGCCTCTCCGAGGAAAGTTGACCAGATCAATCTCGGGGGCATAGTGGAAAGCGACCTTCGACTCGCTCTTCAGCTTGTACAGGACTTGTGCAGTCAGATGCGAGTTATTTCGATAGAACTGGTAAATCGTCTCCGCGAGCCTGTAATACCAGTGGGGTACAACCGGGCTCCTCCAGTGTCCTCGCGTGAACTGTTGGTTCAGCGAGCAGCGGTTGCATGTGAACTCTGTCGTGAGCACATCGATTCCGTACCATGAAACCAGACGGCATCGTTCACACTGGAAGATGTAGCCGCGATGAAGTACCTGCTTTCCTACAAGGTCGTCTACCAGATCGGCAGCAGTCTTCTCATCTCCCAAGCTAGCCGTAATGGAGTCAAGATTTATGTAAGCCCTCTGGTCGTTTTCCAAGTAGATGATGTTGCCGCCTTCGGCAACCCTCTTCGACATGAACTTGTCCAGGATCGACCTGGTGGTGGCAGCCTTGATGAACTTGCCGGTAGCGTCCAGACCCCCAAACCGTCGGAGCGTGTCGTTAAAATAATTCCCCTTGTCTGAGTATCGCACCTTGACGCCGACACCTTCAAAATAGGTATCGAAGAGCGACATCGTGTCCAGGATCTCGATTTTGGGCCGAACCAAAATAGCGTCAAGGTCATTGCTAAAAATCATAGAGTTCGGACAGAGGTAGGCGATGCCGTCGTTTGCCACACGAGACTCAGTGGTCGAGTTGTGGAGATTGGCAAGCTTGGGCCCCAACGTTGGTAGCGACGGCGGCTGATAACCCTCGATTTGTAGAGAGGTCAGCCAATAGTGGTCGGGAAGCCTGATCGAGCTAAAGCTCTTGGGCTTCGGTGTATCAAAGGGGCTGACGCTCTTCCCATCGACAAAGATCATACTGCGATGGTTGACGTAGTTGTCGGTCTCGTAAACCCGAAGCACGCAAGAAGTAGAGACGGAGTCGATGGGCACACATTCAATCTTGGAAACGAACTTGGCCGGCTCAAAATATGTCAGCCTTCCAATCTGGCTTCGATAGGCAACGAGCTGTCGCTGACTAAGGCTCATGCTGCACAACTGAACATGTTTGGTGCTGTGCCCGTAACGAATCAGGGAGGAGACGACGCTGACCAGCTCGCGAGCGCCTTGCTGCTCTAGCGTAAATGGATCTACTTCTTGTCCCTGCTGACTACGTTTCCTAGCTGCATTCCGTGCCTTAGTGGAAGAGCGCAACCAGGCTTGCGGGAGCCACTTAATGCCCTCATGCATGCGGGACAGCGAGTAGTAGAAACAAAAGTCCTCTACAGAGTCGCCAAGCACAACCACCACTGGTTCTTTATCTGAACGGTGCTTGTCAGCCCTGTAATACTGGCCCAGGTGCAGCATGCTCAGGCCGAACGGAGTATTTGGCAGAAAACTTTCATCTAGATGAGGCTCTTCATGCTCGCTTAGAAATGGTCGTTGCGGTCCTTGCACGTGGGTCAAAACGTTCGTCAGTTTATACGTGTCCGGCACTCGCTTTGTAGTGAACCCAGCTTCGCTGATCTCGTCGATGTACTCTCTGCTCCCCACTCCCGTCTCAGAATGGATGAGTAGCTTGAACGTCGAGTCGTTAATTATAGGGGGAAGCCTCACGAGACCAATGTGTCTGGTTGTCGCCGAGATAATCTTTGCGATCTTCGTGAAGGGATACCCGAAGCCGGACTTACTGGTCAGATACTGGTCGACCGCATCACTGTGGTGAAACGGGCTCAGTCGATAGATGAGCTCACTGCTCAAGGCTTCACTGATAGTGAGCTCATCAATCCGAGACTGCGCAGCGCTACCCGCAAACCAATCTTCGAACTCTGCATCACTCCATTCTTTGGCTGGCTCGCCATTTTTGTGAAGGTGCTTGATCTCCGCATATCGATCCGGATTAGCTTCTTCGAAATCCGTGAACGTTAGATCGCAAACTGCGAGATAGTCAGGGCTGTAAGCTTCAAGCAACTCCCAAAACTTGTCTTCGATCTTTTCTCCATCCGTAGGCACAATCAGGAAGTTGCGGCCACCCCATACTTGAGATGCCTGGGTGATAGCAACGTTGGCTGCCGTCTGCCAATATTCACTGTTCTTGTTGATAAATATGGCGCACCGGGGCGGACGCACGGTTGCGGTGATATTTTGGTAAGTCGGTTCGCCCACGATACGTCTCCTTGAAGTGCTACATAGTTTTAATGTTGGATCAATCATCGAAGCATGATGACGGTCAGTGAAACTCCTAGAACGGCAGCCACGGCAAAGTCTTCGATCGTCTGGCTACGTATCATTGGTGATACTGGAACGCGTACGACACCGACTCGGGCAGCCCTGCGAAGCGTCCGCTTTCGTGGTCCCCAAAGTAGTTTCGGAAGTAGTGGTTTTCGCGGTCGTCGTGCCATGGGCTGATTCCTCAGTTTATCTCTGCCTTTATTATCCTCCTTCAACCCCTGTTGATCAAGCCTCCCGACCTCTGTTACCGCCGTACTATCGACAACACCTAGAGCTGCATCAATTCAGGTATCAGCTCCCCGATCAAAAACACCCGCATCATGTCCTGTTGCTCCTCTGGGAGCTGTCGGAAGATACGCGTCAGCTCGTTCTTTCGCACCTGGTACCGCACCACGAAGACCACGTACGGGAAGTAGTCAGCGGTGCTAGCCTCGACGGCCCGCCAATACCCGGCGACCTTCTCTCGGATGCGCGCCGGTTGTTCAGTGCTCAGGTCGATCTCAAGGAAGTACGCACTACTCCGCCCTTGTTGCGGGAAGTCCAGGGACACAAACAGATCCGCCCGGACGCTCGGTGGAACACGTCGTTCTACCTCCCAGGCCGGCATCGACAAGATGCCCGCCTTCTCCGCTCGCCGCAGTTCCAAGTAGGTGTCGGCCATCATCAGGGCGTGGTTATTGACGTTGGGGGATAGGCGCCCCTCGACCTCCAGGAGGAGACTGCCAGCGCGGCCGAGCTGGTACACGAACGCCCCCGCGCCGCCCTTGGCGCTAGTCGCTCTCCGACCAACCCGGGAGAGGTAGCTGAGCCGCACCAACCGCCCAAGCACTCTGTCCGGGACGCTGTGCGATACGTCGGCAAACAGCAGCTCTGTTATGTGGGTTGAGGCCACCTGGGAAAAGTCTCGGGTGAGCTTGAGTACGTCGTAGTCGCGGGCGGTCAGCTCCACCGTCCGTCCTCCGTCCGGATAAGTCACGGCGTCTTCGCTGGTCAGGATGGCTACAGGTACAGGGGTAGACCTACAGTCGGCCTACCCCTGGCCTGCAAGGTTCGCCTACACCGGACACTTCACGAGGACTGCTTGTGCTCCTTCAGGGCACGAATTGACCACTTTCCGGAGCGAAGCGTCACCGGTCTCAGACGGAGCAGCCTTCGAGAGTTTTCCAGCTCTTGGAAGACAGCGTCGTCTTGTTCTGCACAAACGAACCTGTTTGGTGATCGGTGTTGTAGTTAGTCTCCCAATAGCCACCGGAGCGATACGGCCGCTTCCACAGGGTCCATACCACCCCCCTGGCATCCGTGAGTGAAATTTCCAAGGCGGCATCGTTGCTGCCGCTGACAAACCCGGTCGCGCCGCCGGGAAGTGGCGGAAGCTTAGGATCAGCGGCATTGAGATTGGCGTCTGTGAGTTCCCAGCGCGTACACGCTTCGAGCGTCTTGAGAGTGACGTAGCGATATTGGTTCTGTGCGTAAGAGAGGCGAACGACGATGTCTCGGATAGGTGCCGAACTCGGGTTGGTTACGTAAATACCCTTTTCGCTGTTCTCAATCGAATAGGTGATCTGCTTGATCTGAGCTTCGCGAGTTTCTTTGGCACGTAGTTCGTCCGTGGCATCCTTCACCTGCCATGCCACAATCAGACTGGTGATAGAGACACCCAGAGCGAGTGTTGCGACCGCGGCGCTTGCCCACGCTGGCCTTGTGTCAGTACTCACGGTTCCCCCCCCAGAACTATGGTCCCGCCCGGTCGGCGGGATGATGGTTGCCCTCATGTTCGCCAAAGCCCCACATGATCACTCCTGGTGCTTTGATCCGTTGCTGTCTAGTGACACAACGGCCTGACAGGAAGTCATCTGTCGAATGGTCGTTCGGCTGTAGATCGTGGCTGGGGAGGTAACTCCCTGGGCTGGCCTACGTCTCCAGCCCTTCCATCCGTTCGCGCCAGGCTTCGGCGGTACGCGTCGCGGCATCGCACTGGTGCTTCATGGCGGCGGCCCACACGTTGGTTTCGTGTTCGACCATTCCTTCAAGGAGCGGGTCATCTCCTTGGCGTCGACCAAGCCGCTCCGCAACCGCCTCGATGTCGCTGAGGACATCCCCGAGGTATTCAATGCTTCGGCTGACGTAGGCCAATTCCGACAGCAGGTTCTGTACGCTACGCATTGCTTGAACTCCTCGGCCCACCGAAGCGCGGTCGCCTCGTGGAAGCTGCCGGGGCCGGCTGACCGCCCCGCCGCTGCTTAATCTCCTCGTTCACTGCCACCGCGGAACGGCCGTAAGCCGCCCTCGACCGGCGCTGTACTTCGCCCGCGAAGCCGGTCGCATCCACGGGCGGCAGCGTCACGCCAGTTACCGGCGCACTCACCCCGTCGCTTGTGGCAAGCCGCATCAAGACCTCGAACCGCCGTTGGTTCAGGAAGTCCTCTTCCGTGACGCTGCGGCCGAACTGCCGCGCAAACGAACGGGCTTCGTCCGCCGAGGTCTGGAACACCACCGTCGACCGCGCGTTGTTCTGGGTGGCGTCCTGGAGTTCACGGGTGAGCTGCCCGAGGTGCTGGTGTGCCACCGTCATCGCGAGGCCGAGCGAACGGGCCTGGGCGAACATGTCGGCGGGCGCGATCGGGAGGTTGATGAAGTCCTGGAACTCATCGAGGTACAGCATCGTAGGACGGGACGGATTAGCGGCCCCTGCCTGTACCATGCTCCAGACAGCATTCAGGAGGAGCGAGCCCAGCAGTCCGGCTGTGTCCTTCCCCTCCGTCGCCCGACCGAGGTTGACGAGCAGGATTTTGTTTCCCCGGATCACGTCGCGTAGGTCGATTGTGCTTTGGCTCTGCCCGATGATGTTCCGGATCGATGGCCGGTTGTTGAGTTGCCAGATCCGATCCATGAGTGGCTGGAAATGCGAAGGACGCATCCGGTCATCTATCCCGGCCCACCACGCGGCCAGGTCCTCGATGTGAGCGACGCCGCGAACCAGATTCTTCGAGAACTCCACCTGATCCGCCCTGGGTACAGCGAGCGGACCTATATCCGCGAACGTCATCGGGGCGGAGGTCCCGGCGCTCATCATGAGGGTGAGGATCAGGTGGTAGAACCCCTGTCTGACGCGGACACCTCGGGCGTCCTGCGGGTAGAGATGGTCGAACAGCCTTTGGATGTCGGCTGCGACCACGAAGGGGCTGCCCTGCAAGATGTTGAAGCCGACCGGGTAGTCCGTGTCGCTTACGTCGAGCAGCACGACATCTTGAAGCCGGCCTTCAGGGACACGGTCGAGAACCGCTTGGAATAGGTCGCCCTTGGATTCAATCAGGATGACTCCGCGGCCCGCGTTCATGTCCTGCGAGATGAGGTTGGTAAGTAGGGCTGTTTTCCCGGAACCGGTCGGGCCGACAACCTGCATGTGCCACGTCGACTCTTCGGGCGACAGAGCGAGGAGTCGTTCCGCCCCCGGGAAGTTGGAGCGAGCGACCACCCGACCGGTTCGTGGGATTGCGCCCGTGGCTGCCAGTTGACGTGTTCGCCCCTGTGGTAGTCCGGCGACATGCGGACTGCCGACCGGCCAGGCCATGAGCCCAACCAACTCCGAGGCAGTGAGGACGGCTGGAAACATCGTCGGCACGGCGGCCTCGTAGATGCGCCCGATTACCCGGCCACTGGTCGTCAGTCGCTTCTTGAACCTGTTGTACGTGCCGCCCGTACTGGCGACACTGGCCCGCATCCGTCCAAGCAAGGCCCCGGCGCGTTCCTCACTGCCCGCTTTCGCTGCCACCCGCAGCACCCCGAGGAAGTTGGGTTCACTCAGCTTGGCGCGGCGGTCGGTGATCTGGTCGCGGTTGTTCTGGCCACTCAAGAACCGTCCCGTAGCACCCGGGACTATCCGCTCCTCGCGCTGCTGTGGCGGTCGCTCCCTCAGTGCCGGTGACACCACCCACTGAATGAGAAGCGCTTCACTGCGAGCGAGCCCCTGCATGTTCGTGAGGATGCTCGCCGATAGCGCCTCGGCGTCCACGTCGCCGAGGCTCATCCGTGAGTTCGTCTGCCCCAACTCCATCGCGGCCGTCCACTGGTGGCGCGGTCCATCCGTCCCCGCCGGCGTAGCGGTAGAACCGGGGATAAGGGAGCGGAGCTGACTGACGACGAAGTCGGCGGTCTCTTCCGGCACCACCAGGCGGTGGATGATCCCCTGCTCCGACGCCTCGACCTCGAACACGATGGCCGAGACACCAAGCAGCCGCCGCGGGCCGCTCATGAGCGTGCCACTCACCGCCCGCAGCCACGTTGCTACTTGGTCGGCCTTCAAGTCGGAGGGGAACGTCAGTTGGTACGCGTGACGAGATCGGTCTACTGCGGGCATGGAAGTCTCCTGGAACCAAGGTCGACGCAGACAAGAAGAAGGCGAAGCCCGTGCGGAACAGCGCGGGCTTCGCCAGGCGGCCTCCTACCACCGCGTCATGCGGTAGTAGATGAAGCCGAGCACCATCACGATGGCGAGCAGACTCACCAGGTACGGGATGAAGGGTGCGACCACCCACCACAGCACCTTGACGGTGAACGCTGCGAGCAACAGCGTCAGCAGAAGACTGCGGGTTTTCCTCACTGCGGCCTCCTCGGGTAGATGCCGCCAACCCGCGGTCGCGGCCGGCGGGGATCGTAAAGGCGGGCATCTAGGCGTAAAATGGATCTAGAAATGACGGAGGATCAAAAGCACATCTGGGAACGGGAGAAGCGGGCTGTTCGTCAGCTTCGAGACGGTCTCGGTAAGCCGGTCGACCGCCGGGTTGTCGACGTGGTGGCCGCGCTTCGCTTGACCGGCATCCACACGGATGCGTCTTGCGGCGGACATGTCGACCGAGTCATCAGCCCGTACGTCACGTTCCGCTCTGTGACCAACGCGGACGACCGACAGCACATCGAGAAGGCCACCGACCAAACGACCCGCTTACGTCGGAAGCGTCGAGCGATTCAACGCAACGCCGCGGAGCTCGGCCGTTTGCTCAGGTATCTGGAACACTTCTACGCCGACCGGGACGTTCCACTAAGGCAACGGCTTATCTGTCAGGGCTTCGGGTTGATCGGGTATCGGCTCTCAACCCAAGATGCCGACCTGGTGACGATGGCAACCAAGGTTGAGCGTCGGAAGCTGGTGGAGCGACAGCGTCAAGAGTTCGACGCCTTCACCGAGTTCTTGAAAGCCGAGTTCTTCTGCACGAAGGACGACGCCCCATCCCGAGCGGCCTGAGCCGCCGCTCGGGATGGCTTGGACTACTCGTCCTCGTCGTCTTCTACGCGTACGAAGCCGTCCCCCTCGCAGGTCGGACAGTCGATCGGTTCTTCGACACCGGGCGGAGCGATCAGACCGTTGCCATCACACTCGGAACAGACCTTGTTCGCCATGCTCATCACCTCCTCTCGATCTACTCGGGGTAGATACCGCCGACCCACGGTCGGGGCCGGCGGCGAACTGGGAGGAGCGGATCAACGGGCAGTCAGTGGTTGGGGTGGCGCTGGCTGATTTGGCTGCCTTTCCTGACCCGCTGACAGCGAGCGGTTAGCGTCGGTACTCGCGGGCGATACGGCGCATCTCGCGCATGGTGTTGTGCTTGCGATCCCGCGCCTTGATGTCCAGGTGGATCGCCTTGTTCACCAAGCGCATCTGCTGGCGACGCCTGTCTCGGCGCTCTTCGGCTCGCTCCATGAAGTAGGCGGTACCGAAGAGAACGGCGGGGACGATGACAGCGAGAGCAAGCAGGAGTACTACAGCCATCAGAAGCTCAGGCCGTTGCCGAAGGTACGCACGTCCCGAACAGTCTGACGCGTGAACTCCTCGACAAGCGGGATGAGCAGGCTGGCAAGAAACGGGTCGCCATCTGCAAGATCCCGGGCCGTCGTGCCGACGTCGTGTACGTCGTGCATCGCGTTCTCCGTGATCCGCTGCCGTAGCGCAGCGGTGAACTCCTGCTTCCTCGCCTCGAACAGAAGATTCGCGGCTGCCTCCTGCTCTCGCTGCTGCATCACTCGCTCAGCCTTGGACACCCGCATCACGTTCTTGCGGCCCTCGGACTGGCCGAAGCCGCCGAGCATCAGTTCGCTGCCCATGAAGTGCCCCTCCTCCAAGTCGCGGTGCTGGGGCGGTAGATGCCCGGCACCAACAGCGAGCCACCGGGTGGCCGGCTCGTCAAACTCAAAGTAGTATGGATGCTCACTGAGCACAAGTACCCACTTGGCATGAGAAGCCGTTGGGCTAGTATGGCGTCATGGACGAGGAAGAACCTGGACCTCGGCAGCGAGCTGCCGAGACGAAGCGCAGACGAACAAGGGAGAGCATCGTGAACGCCACGATCGACCTGTTCAAAGATCAGAAGCAGGGTGACTACACGCTTGGACAGATCGCTGAAGAGGCTGAGGTCGGTACCGCGACCATCGTCAACAACTTCCACACCAAGTACGAAGTGCTCAAGGCGGCGTACGACCGGTTGCTATCCCCTGTGGTCGACACGGTCATCGGGGCAAAGAAGGCTGGGGTTTACCAGCCGCAGAACGGCGTGCATGAACTGATTCGGTACATCTACGGCGTCGCGAAGCTGAGCCACGACAACCGTGCGCTCACGGTGTCGATGATCCGCGCCTACTTCGACATCCCGCCCGAAGAGAATCGGGCGCTCAATGCGCGCCATAGCGACGACTACCACCCTGCTGGACACATCGCACTTGGCCTATGGCCGATCCTCAACGTGGCACCGCTTGCTCGTGACCCATACGAGATACTGGCAACCTTTGGCTCGTCTTGGGACGCCTCGACGGCGCTCTATCACTCTGAGGCGCTGCTGATGGGCTTGTACCGAGACCCGTCAGAGAATGCGCCCACCAATGTGACCGAACGGGTATGTAGCGAATTGCTGTCCTCGGTAAGAGAATTGGGCATGAGTGCGCTCGACGTTACTGCTCGAATTGGCAATGCGAAAAATGCAGCACGCTTTGACGCCGTTTTCGACGCGTTCATGGGGCGCGACCGCGACCGCTGATTTTCGATATCCGCCCGGCCCCATCGGGAACGTCCCGTACCTATGGCGGGTGCGGGGCGTTCATTGCATCCAGGGCTAGGGCGTCGGATTAAATTGCTCATGCTTGCAAAATAGAACAAATCCTTCATAATACGTCCCGGCGAATTAGATTTCATCTTCGCCATGAGGACTCATGAAGGGAATACCCCATGAACGGTGAACTTGGCCTCGACGGCCAGCCGCGTGGACGTAACCTCACGCTGGTGGACGCCATGCTCGGTGGCAAGGCTTCCGTGGAGTTCGGTGGCATCACCCTCCCGGCCCGCGCGCCGAGGACCGGCGATCCTCTGACCAACCTGCGTGCCACCGCCGATCGGTGCCGCGAGGACGGACAGACCGGCCTGGCCAACGTGGTCGACGGTGCCGCCGATGAACTCGGTGCCATCCTCGGCGCGTGCAACACCATCCTCGACCGCTGACGTAACCGCGTCGGCACAATCACCACCCTGCATCACCCTGAAACGAGAGCACCCCGCTGCCCGTTCAGGCTGGCGGGGTGTTTCTCATTTCTGGGGTTCGTTGAGTTGGCGTTACGCGACCTTCGCGTTGGCGTACGCCTCCTTGATGTCCGCCGGGACGCGACCACGGTCGTTCACTTCGTAGCCGTTCTCCTTGGCCCACGCGCGGATCAGGGCAGTGTCACCGCTGGATGTAGCTGCCTGCGTTGCGCCTCCGCGCCTACTACCTCGCGTCTGGCTCAGCTTCCTGCCCTTGTCGACGTACGGCTCAAGGGCCTTGCGCAGCTTGGCCGCGTTCTTCTCGTTCAGGTCGATCTCGTAGGTCTTGCCGTCAAGGCCGAACACGACCGTCTCGGAAGCCTCGGACCCGTCGAGGTCATCAAGCAGTTGAATAATGGTTTGCTGTGCCATCGTCGGTTCGTCCTTCTTCGGGTTCCAGGCGGAAAAATGTAGTGCGTGCTGACTTCATATCAACACAAAGAGCACTAGGTCCACCAGACCAATCAACCGCGGCCGGCGCGGCCTAGGTCGCCGTGTTCTTGACGGCATCCTTGAGGGTTGGGTCAGCTGAGATCAGCCGCGCGCCTCAACTCGGCGTCGCTGTAGCCGAACATGTGATCCTCATCCATCCCCTTCGACAGCCAGATGTCTGCCGCGTCGTGCACGCTTAGCGACTCGTCGCTTCCCTCGGCGTCATGGTCTTCGCCGATCGTGCAACGGCAATCCTCTTCGTAGCCGCACTTCTGCCCTTCTTCGTTGAACTCGACGAAAACAAAGCGTTGGTGTTTTGGGCCTGTGGGCATGAGACCTCCTGCAAGCGAAGGGGCGTTCAAAGTAGCAGGGCGGGAACGTCACGGACGTCCGTTAGAACGGCGCGACCAACCGCTTGTGGCCGGCGCGCACTTGATCAACCCGACCATGAGGCACGGCTGGTCTGTGCTAGGTCAGATGAATCAGGACGACCGCGGAGCGACCTCACGCCCGAGCTGCCACCGGTATCGGCGTACCCGGACGAACTCCGTTCCCCCTTCGAGGACTGCTCGTACCTTTTGGAGGCTGACCATCGGTTCATCCGGAAAGTGCTCCTGGATCAGCTCGTGCACCTCGGCAGCAAGCAGCGGCTCGTTCTGCCGCGCCAACGTGATCGCGACCTGCTGGCGGATCGTTGGCCGTGTCGGTGCAGGCAGGATGACGTCACGCAGACGCTCGATGCCTCGCTGCTCCTGCGCCGCATCGACGGCAAGTTGGTTGCAGACAGCTTCGATGAACGTACCCGCAACGAAGGCGGCAGTCTTACGCCGATCTGCCTTCTTCAAGAGGAGTGCGGTCACGCCAAGGGCAACGACACCAATCACCCAGGGGGAGACGCCAATCTTTCGCCCCGAGAGGGAGACCAGCTCGACCACGCCCCTGATGGGCAAGGCAGCGACGTTCACGGTGACGACCTGGCCCTGGAAGCCCTCGGCGACATTGACCGCTGCCTCTGCCGCGTCGAGCCACCGCTTCGGAGCCAACCCCGGCTTCTTGAGGTGACGGTCATCTGAGAACACGACGCACGGTGAGATGAGTTTGGCCAACCACCCTGTCGGCACGTCGTCCGGGTCCGTGATCGCCATAACTTGAGCATCCGGAGCATCCACATCCGAAACCGTCACGAACCGCAGCGCGGGTAGGTAGTACTCCTCAAAGCGCGTGCGGAGGTCGGCAAGCGGTACTGGACTGAACTCAGCGATCGTCGGCAGGTGCTCGTACACCTCTTCAAGGACGTGGTCGGCCGCGTACAACACGGTCGCACCGCTCGTGGTCATCCGGCGCAGCCGCGAACTCCACCCCTCATTCCGACAGTCGTTGTCGATGCTCGACAGAAGGGTGTTCGTGTCCACGATGCCGACCAGGTGCGGCATGCTTGAACTGTAGGGATCAAGCGGCGTGCGTCTGGTGTGCGGCATGAGCTGATCGTCCGTCATGAACCAACGGTAGACGTCGGGTCTGACAACCTCCATCACTTTCCTGCTGACGTGCCGCAGTGCTCGTATCCTCCGAGGACACGACGATCAGTCTGAGGGCCGAGCTGGGTTGGAATCGACCGGCTTACCGCCCGTGGCCGGCCTGCGCTAGGCCGGATGAGTCAAGGCGGTGGAGTGACCTCATGCCCGAGCTGCCTTCGGTAGTGCTGCACCCCGCCGAGCTTCGATCTCTCTTGCCCAGCCCTCACACTTCGTCTACCTCATTACAAATGACTTGCGATTCTTGAGGAGATCGTCACGGTTGTTGAACAAGGCGAAGAAGTCGCCGAAAGCAGGAACCACGTGGCCCGCGCCCCGTGCCGCATATCCCCGGTCACGAAGCGCTTCAATGACGTACCTCGCCAGAGCTGTACAGAGGAAGGTGCCTTCCTTCGCTACATACTCGCTGTCGTGCTCGGCAACGGAGGCTTCTTCAGCGCTCGTTACTGGGGTGCCATCCTCTCTCATGGATCGGATGATCAGCTTGTCCCCCATGAGTTCCTGGATAGCGCTGGCGTACGCCGCGCTCCGGCGTGTCTGCCGCGTAGGCCGCTTAGCAAGCAGTGGCTTCCCAACGACCTGGAACCATCGGGCCACAGGGTCAAGAGACGGTGCCTTGCCTGACAGGACATCAAGGTTGTAGTAGCGGGTGGTCTTGGCAAACTCAGCAAGGAATGTCACCGCGTCATCGATGATGTCTGGGTGCGGTAGCTGCCAACGAAGCTCGCTCTGGTCGAGCTTCGCTCGGATCTCCTGGACGGCCCTGAGTAGTTTGTTCAGGTCATGACCGTAGGCATCTTTAAGTTGCTTATTGCTGGGAAATTTTCCGTCTTCCACAAGAGAGTCGAGCAGGATGGTCAGCTTCATTACGCGTTCCAGCCCGATGGTGTAGTTGAAGAAACCTCCATAATACCTCTCCGTCTGCTGGTAGTTCGCCTTTCTCAAGGTGGTGAGTCCGATGCACAAGGTGTGGGCTGCGAGACCGGCCTCATGCAACAGCGGCTGGAAGATCGGTGAATCCCAGGGACTTTCCGTCGACTTACCGTTTTCCATGGGACACACCTCTCGTGTGCTGATTTCCTGTCATGGGTCAACGGTAGTGGCTGGGCATGGCGGGCTCCACCGGATTTCAGCGCTCTACGGCATGACGAACGTGGCACTGTACTTCGCTCGTGTCACTGCTACATAGAGCTTCGCCTTGTCTCCTGCTTGGTCGGGGTCCCTCGTCTTGTAGTACTTACCAATGGGAACCGTCGGGAAGATGAGCACCCGGTCGAAGGTGCTTCCCTTCGCGGAACCCATGTTCATCGCGTCCAGCCCACACGTATCGGAGTTCTTGTTGTAGCGCAGTACGACCGGCGCATACTTTTCGACGTACTCCCGCACCTCTGACTTCTTAATCGCGAAGACTCCATCATGTCCGGTAACTTCGGTGTTCTTGGAAACCGTACGTGCCAGGTCCGGGTACAAGTCATCCGCAAAATCGCAGATTTCTTGGTGGCAGCGATAGCTTTCTACGCGGCTTTCCACGAGGCAGAGGTCAGCTCGCTCGCCCAACCAGTCAACGATTCCGCTTCCCTTGAACTTCTTGTTCTTATTGGCGTTGTTGGTCGCGAAGGTAGCCTGACGGGGGTCACCCACGACGGTGACAGCAATCGGCGACTTCATCAGCAACTCAAGAAGCTCCAGGTCATACCCCGCCATGTCCTGGATTTCGTCAATGTAGATGTGGTCATACATCCGTGAGAGCCGGTCGACCACCATTCCCTTGCTCAGCCTGTTGGCTTCGAAGGAAAATGCCGAGACACCGTCTCGATAGACAGACTTACCACGGTCTAGGTAGTACTGCTGAGGCTTACTCTTGGGGATGTACCTTGACCGTTGCCCTACGAAGTTGAGCCCACCCATCATTCCCGTTTCATCGAGAACGAAACTCTGGTACGGACGAGCACACTCGTTCAAAAGAAAGGTGAACCAGCCCATCACCGTGACGTGGCTCGGAAGTACACCGGTGCCCGCGCTGAGCCGATTTACGATCTGATACAGGTTCTCGTTGGTGTAAGTCGTCACCAGTACACGTTTACTGGGATCAGCGATGACGCAATCGATGATGTGCTGGGTCTTCCGCGAGCCGGCCGCTGCGATGACGGCCAGGTTATTAGGCGACTGCATCCCTGATGTACTCCGGCATAGTGATGGTCTGGTCGCTAGAGAAGATCGTCAAGGCGCAGGTCGTCTTCCGATCCTCCATATACTCAAGCAAGTCTGCTTCGGAAGTGAAATCCTCCCCGAGGATGGCGTTCATTACAGCTAGACCATTCGCCTTTAGGAGTTGCGGCTCAAGGGTTTTGTACGCCTTATCCTGCCCGACGTGAACAGAGATGTTCGAGAAGGCAGTGTGAGCGGCGTACTTTTGCTGCACCTCTGTGGCCTCGGTACCATCGTTGTCCCTTACGACGGCAACCACATTTCCGGTGAGTGATGCAATGTCAAGGAATCGTCGGAATGCCAAACCGCGGACGCTGATTACGTCTACGCCGTCCTCGATAGGTAGGCAGCCATGGACGTCCTTGTAAGCCCGCTGGACAACGAGTTCATCCGATGGGCCTTCCACGAGGATTGACCGTCGAGCAAGTACAAGGCGCAGCGTGTCGTAACCCGACAGCTTGCGGAAATAATCCTGCGTGTCAGCCGGGAGACTGTCGAGTCGAAATCCCTCCGTCGCTGAGAGCAAGACAAGCTTTTCGAGCCCTAGCTTATTCAGTACGTAGGAGCTGTGCGTGGTAATGAAGACCTGCTTGCCGTCGCACTTATCACTGATCTTCTTAACCAGCTTGCCCAAGTTGGAGAATGACAGGTGATTCTCCGGTTCCTCAACCAGAACGATGTGAGCGTCTTCCACCTTCTTGTTGAGAGCAAGAAGGATTTTGAGCGTGCTCTGCTCTCCCTTTCCGACGTACTGAAAGGGCAGATCGTCGAGATGCGGAACAATACTGCTTTCCCAGCTCGACTTTTGTGACACGTCGATACCAAGCGTCAATTCGCGGTCACTTACATCGCTTGGAGCGCCACGCAGCTTCTCGTTGATCTTCACAATTGAGTCGTCCGCTGCAAAATTCTCGCGGAGGCTACGATAGGCGCGTGTTAGCTTCACGCGTTCGTCCGGCGCAAGATGCGAGTTGATGATGCCGTTCAAGTAGTAGTCGACACCACTCTGAAGATGAATGTTAGATGCGTCAATCAGGGAGGCTGTGGCGGGGATGCTACGAAAGGTGATGCCGTTCCCCGAAAAGGCCAGCCAGTCCACCTTGTAGTACTCGGTGGGAACCAATCGAACCTGCGCCGTGTCTTTGATGAACTCCTTGTATTCAGGCTCATAGTCTGGGTTCAACGCAACACGAATACGTACACCAGGCTCATTGGCCCTAAGTAGGTTGTTGGTTCCCATTAGCTCAGCAGGCGCCGTCTTACTGTCGAGAAACAAGTCAATGATGATCTCGGGTGGTTTCGCTTCCCGTCCACTTTGCAGGGCAGCAATGTACTCGTCCGACGCTTCTTTGTGAAAGAGATACGGCGAGAGATCCTGGGCGAGGAGTCGACCTCCCAACCTGCCCGTAAGCGCAAGACTGATAGCTTCCAGAATCGTCGACTTACCGGCATCGTTATCTCCGACCAAGATGTTCATCTTGGGGTCGAAGTCGAGTTTAAAGTTGCGAAACGCACGGTAGTTCTGGATGACGATTTTCGAAAGCATATATCCCCCATTTTAAATCTTTCACCACCCGAAAGCGAGCGCTAGCTCAATTGACGGAATCACTCCGTCACTGGCGCCCCCACCGCACGCCTGCGAACAAGTGCAAAGGAGCGTAGCAGGCGACACAACAGTTACAGGGGCAGAACCGACAAACTCTTTCAAGACAGAGGCACGCGCTGATTATATGGAACAGGAGTGCGAATTGCTGGCCCAGCACCGCTTGCTCAGCCCGACCAAGCCCTCGCCCTCAACAAAGAACGCCCCACGACCATCGTCACGGGGCGTTCTTCGTTCTCTGAAGTTGTCACGTGCTTCCCCCCTTCTACCGCGCGCCGGCCACAGCCCGTAGATCGGCTCGACCAAGCTCCCGCGGATCACCCGCTAGACCGGTGCCTCCCCCTCCCCCTCCGCCTCCGGCCAAACAGTGACCAGCGGCCAAGTTGAGGACGTCACGCTCGTGGCTCTGTCGACCTAGGGAGCTGCAACCGACGCAGCGGCCATGCCTTCCTTGTCGTCCTGAACCAGTGCGACTGCTGCATGCGGAAGATGCAGTGGTGACATGCGAACAGCGACAGCTCCGTGTCCCGGACGACCATCTCCCCAACGTGAGCCACTGGAACGCCGAGAGCTTCGCAGCGGAAGCAGGTCCCTTGATACCAGTCGAACAGGTCCCATATCTGCTGCGGCTTCATCGGGCGTCAGGGCGTCGTTGATCGGAGGCATCAACCGTGCGCCGGCCACGACTGTCAGGTCGCATCGGTCATCCGCATCATCGGGGTTGTCGAGAGCGTTGTGCTGAGGAGGCTGTCGAGGAGCGCCCGGCGAGCTTGGTGTTCAGTTGGGCTGTGCTTCGCCCGGAGTCCCTGGGGCAGAATCAGAGGTGTCCGCTCGTAGATGCAAGTAGACGGCTCCAGAGCGAAGCCGAGCGGCAGTTCAGCCCACACGATCTTGCCACCGGCGCTTGGCCGGTAGATGTTCCATTGCTTCGCAACGGCGTCGACAAGCAGCAGTCCGCGTCCACCTTCGGTGTCCTGGTCGGGATCTTTCCTTACGGGCGTCGCGCTCGTTCTGTCCCAGACTTCGACAAACAAACTGGCTTCGATGGCACGGAGCTGCGCGCCGATGACCAGCTCGTCAGTGGTCTCCTCGGTCATCATCTGCGGGGCGCTCGCGGTACTTGCCCTGACGGCGTTAGTGGCCAACTCGCTCATGATGAGCGTCGCGGTTTCGACGTGCTCTTCCAACTCCCAGAGCCTCAAGTTGTGCCGCACGAACAACCGTGCAGCAGCCACGGCTTGAGGGATGGCGTTCAAGCGGATGGAGGAGGTCAGAAGCGGGATCGGTGTCACGTCGTCGGCGCTCATGACGCAACACTTCCCGGTTGCTGGATGGTGTTCTGGATGACCCAAAGCCGGGCGCCAAGCTCACCCTCGATGTGGTCACGCATAGCTGCCTGGAGGCCAGGAAGCCGTGCGAAGTGCCACAGCGACGGCACGATGACGTGTTTGATCTCCGTCGTCTTGAGCGCATCGACGAGCGCGAAGAACGCGGACTCATCTCTGACACCGAGCCGTTCGATGAACAACCGCTCCAACTCGAAGCCTTCGCCCTGGGTGTAGCGCCTCAACTCTCCTTCGATTGCCGCGTTTTCATCTGGATCATCGCTTGCGGCGAGTCGCATGTAGCCGAACATGAGCGGTCGCATCCGTTCCTCCTGGGGGACTGGAGCGGCTGGCGAGCAGTGGCACGGGGGCTCCAACTACTCGCCAACCTGCCCGTAAGAGAAGCGGGTTGACCTGCAAAGACACCACAGCAAACGTGCGGCACTCTTGCCGCATTGGTGAGGGATTCCTGGCGCTGGCCCGCACGGATGCCGCCTGCACCGTTATGGTGAAGCTCGCCCCCGCACGGAGGGATGGGCGATGCCAGCGAAGCGGATGGGTCTCGTCCGGCGCCGCAAAGCGGCAGGCCACACCCAAGAGAGCCTTGCCGAGTTTCTTGGTGTCGAACGCTCGACAGTAGGTCGTTGGGAATCAGCCGAGACGGAGCCGCAAGCATGGTTACGGCCAAAGCTGGCCGTGGCGCTGAAGGTCTCGAACGACGAGCTTCAAGCACTGCTCGACGACATCACTGTCACCGACTCACGACCCAGTGAGCGGGTGACGTATGCCCTGGAGAATCCAGCAGTGGCCGATCTCATGGTGGTCGCCTACATCCATGAGCAGTTGCGGAAGCTGGATGAGGCATACGACCAAGAAACGTCAACCGCCCTGTTGGGTCGTGCCGGTCAGCTTCACGGCCAGGTGCGCTTCCTCCGCGAGAACGTCGCGAACCCACGCGTGCGCCGGGCGCTGTACGAAGTCGAGGCCGACTCAAGCACCTTGATGGGACAGTTGTGTTGGGACGTCTCCCAGCGTCGCGACCACCAAGCCCCGCTCGGGTACTTCAAGGAAGCTGTCGCGGCTGCGCGTCACGCCCGAGACCCATCTACTGAGTCGTACGCCACGCTCCGCATGAGCTTCGTTGCGCTGTACGGCGAGAAGAACCCTGTCCGAGGTGTGACTCTCGCAGAACAAGCTGCCGACGCCGCTCAATCTGTCAGTCCGTCGCTCACTGGGTTGAGCCTGCTTCACGTTGCCGAGGGACACGCCATGACTGGCGCGCTCTCTGAGTGTGAAGACGCCCTGAAGAAGGCCGAGGCCCAGTTTGACCGCGCCCATCCCGATGACGTGGCCGCGCCGTACTACACAGTGAACGAGTTCAACCGGCTGGCTGGCTCCTGCTACTTGTTCCTTGATCTCCCCGAGCGCGCCGAACCCATCTTGCGCATGACTTCCCGAGCGCTGGCTGCCAAGAAGAAGAGCCAGGCGATCACACTGGGGAACCTGACGTTGGCACTCATCCGTCAAGGCAAACTGGACGAAGCTGCCGCGA
The DNA here is from genome assembly GCF_053599215.1 of Streptomyces sp. NPDC001002. Taxonomy (NCBI): domain Bacteria; kingdom Bacillati; phylum Actinomycetota; class Actinomycetes; order Kitasatosporales; family Streptomycetaceae; genus Streptomyces; species Streptomyces sp. NPDC001002. The sequence goes on from NZ_JBSFLV010000050.1 coordinate 27,327, forward strand.
CCATGCACCGCACCATTGATGCCGTAGAGCTGACGCGTGGCGGCGGCGGACTTAATCTGGCGTTCTCTGCCGGGCGTGAGCTGCGGCAGTGGCGAACCGAACCATGGGCGCAGGAGATTAACGATCGTCTGCTCGCCCTGATGTAGAACGGGTGGAGTGTTGACGGACATCGACCAGGCGAAGCAGGCCGTCCGCGAGCGGGTGTGGCGACGACTGATTGACGGTGGTGGTGCACCTGCCGAGTCGTACGGCAAGATCCCCGGGTTCTACGGAGCGGAGGCGACAGCCGAACAGCTGGCAACTCTGGATGAGTGGCGAGGTGCCACCACCGTCAAGGCGAATCCCGACTGGGCACAGCATCCCGTTCGTGTCCGTGCCTTGAAGGACGGCAAGCTTCTCTACATGGCCGTTCCGAGGATGGCGAGTCTGCAACCGTTCTTCCTGCTTGATCCCGAGACGTTGAAAATCTCCGTCGAGGAAGCTGCCGACAAGAAGGGCGCGGCTCAGGTGGCCCGCCGGCTCGGCGTTGAAGACATGCGACCTATCGACCTCGTGGTGTGCGGCAGTGTCGCCGTGAACCGGTCGGGTGCCCGCATCGGTAAGGGTGCTGGGTACTCCGACCTTGAGGTTGCGCTGTTGATCGAGGCGGGCCTCGTGACGGATCAGACGGTGATCGTCGCGCCAGTTCATCAGCTCCAGGTCGTCGAGGACGACATCCCTGAGACCGAGCACGATTTCAGCGTGGACTACATCGTCACGCCCGACGCCGTGATCCCCTGTCCTAATCGCAGGCGGCCGAGCGGCCTTGTCTGGAACGACCTAACGGCGGACAAGATCGCAGCGATTCCAGTGCTGGCACAGCGTCAGTCTGCGCGGTAGATCAATCGGCCTTTTCTCCGTCTGCCTGGACGACGTGCAAGCGACTGCGGGCGGAGGGATGTTCGACACGCGGCAGTTCCTCTGAGCTGCGGTTTTGGCGCCTCACGTGCCCTGTCCGGCGACCGCCGACAGGGGTAGACTGGTCCTGTCAGACACGGTGCTATTGCAGATATTGGCGGGGGCCACGCCGACCGTGCCGTGCATGGGATCCATCGGCAGCTCGGCCTCGAAGTCGCTGTCGTGCGCCCGGAACAACGCCGTGCGCCGCGTCCGGTCCAGCTGCCAGATCCAGACGGTCTCCGGCAGCGGAGGCTGGAGCGTGGCCGTGGTGTGTGTGGAGGTGAGCGCGCCGAACAGCGGGACCGTGGTCGACGCCGCCCAGTCCCGGGCCGGCTCGATCGACACGAAGTGGACGGCCACGGTGTCGCCCGGCTCCGCGCCCTCGATGTGGAAGGGGCCGGTCTGCGGGTTGAGGAACGGGAACTCGCACACCTCGGACACCAGGTCCTTCTCGGACCGCACCCGCCCCGCGAAGCAGTCCTCCGTGTACAGGTCCAGAACCGTGCCGGGCACGATCCGGGCGACGGGCGGCGCGCCGCCGAACGTCCAGGCGTACTCGCCCGGTTCGGGCCGTACGGTCAGGATCCGGGGGTCGTTCATCGCTGTGCTGCTCCGTTCTGCCGAGGACTGCTCAAGGTGGGCCGTCGAGTCTGCCGAGGGCTGCTCGGGGTGGGGTCGTCGAGGTGGACCCGGGCGGTGTCGGGTCTGCGCTAGGGAGCGGGACGGGTGGGCTTCGCGTGAATCACGGTACGGCGCCCGCCGGTTGGGCAGAAGGGCACAGCGTGCTTCGGTGGACGACGCCGTGACTGTGGATAACTCGGTCACCCACAGGGGTGAACAGCAGTGCATTCAGCGGAGATTGAGGCCGGGATCAGCCCCGTCCCGCCACCGCCGTCGGGTCGTCGAGGACCGCCCGGACCACCGAGTGCGCGGCGCCCAGCAACGGCCCCTCGGACCCCAGCTGTGAGACCGACACCGGACAGGCGGGCCCCGCGGTACGCCGGTCCAACTCGGCCTCCAGCGACGGCAGCAGCCAGGGCGCGAGCCCGGCCAGCGCGCCGCCGAGGACCACGTTCTCGGGGTCCAGCAGATTGACCGCCCCGGTCAGCGCGATGCCGAGCGCCGTGCCCGCGTCGCGCAGCGCACGCCGTACGTCCTCGTCGCCCTCGGCCGCCCGGTGCGCGAGCAGCCCGACCCGGTCCTCGCCCGGTGCCAGGCCCGCCGCGCGCAGCACCGCCTCCTCACCGGCGTACTGCTCCAGACATCCGCGCCCGCCGCACGCGCAGCCGGGTCCGTCCGGCCACACCGGCACATGCCCCAACTCGCCCGCGAAACCGCGCGTTCCGCGCAGCAGCCCGCCGGCCACGACGACCGCCGCGCCGATACCGATCTCCGCCGACACATGCAGGAAGTCCAGCGGTGTGTCCTGGCCGAGCCAGAGTTCGGCGAGCGCGCCGAAGTTGGCCTCGTTGTCGACGGTCAGCGGGAAGTCCGCGGGCAGCAGGGCCCCGAGGTCGGTGTCGTGCCAGTCGAGGTTCGGGGCGCGCACGACGGTGCGGGCGTCGCGCGCCACCAGGCCCGGGACGGCCACCGCGAGACCCGCGGGCCACAGCCCCTCGTGCTCCGCCTCGGCGACAACACGGCGTACCAGTTCGGTGAGTTCCTCGATCACGGGGCCGGGGGAGCGGCCGCGGTTGGCGCCGTGCCGCACGGCTCGCGCGCGCACCTGCCCGCGCAGATCGACCGCGCACACGTCGAGGTGGTCGACGCCGACCTCGGCGCCGATCCCGGCGGGACCTTGCCCGCTGACGGCGAGCGCCGAGCCGGGACGGCCCACCCGGCCGGGCCGCTCGGGGCCCAGCTCCTCAAGGAGTCCCGAGCGTATGAGCTCGTCGACGAGGGTCGATACCGCAGCCCGGGTCAGGCCGATGCGCGAGGACACGGCGGCCCGCGAGAGCGGCCCCTCGGCGCTGACGGCGTGCATGACCCGGGCGAGATTGCGGCGGCGCATGCCCTGCTGCGTGTCGGACAGGACCCGCCCGGTACCGACCGGACGGGCCTCGTGCGACGGCCGCCCCGGGCCGTCGGGGTGGGCCTCGTGCAGCGGTGCGGTCATGCCTGGGTCAGTCCTCGGTCGCCGTCCGTCGGGGAGCTCAGTCCGTCCCCCGCTCCAGCAGCGGGGCCGCGTCGGAGAGTACCCCGGCGATCCTGGCCAGCGTCGCCTCGTCCCGCTCCACCGCTTCGAGGACCGGTCCCGCGGCCGTGTTCCAGCGCCGGGCGACGGCGGCCGGGTCCTCACCGGTCAGCACGCCCGCAGCCTGCGCGGCGGCGCCGAGCGCCACCAACTCCTTTGCCTCGGGCACCTGGACGGCACGGCCCGAAAGACGGCGTACGGTCTGCTGCCAGGCCGCGCCCCGGGCGCCGCCGCCGATCAGCAGCAGTGGGGCCGAGCGGTCCGCGTCCTCGTCGAGGACCAGGTCCAGCGCCCCGAGCAGGGAGTGCACCGCGCCGTCGTAGGCGGCCTGCAGCACCTGGCCCCCGGTCGTGTCGTGGCGCAGCCCGTGCAGCAGGCCCGAGGCGTTCGGCAGGTTCGGGGTGCGTTCGCCGTCCAGGTAGGGCAGGAGCGTGACCCCGGAGACGGGTTCGACGGCCTCGCGGTCCAGGCCCAGCAGGGCGGCCACGCGGTCGACGGCAAGTGTGCAGTTCAGCGTGCAGGCCAGCGGCAGCCAGTCCCCGTGCGCGTCGGCGAAGCCCGCCACCGTGCCCGTCGGGTCGGCGGGCCGGCGCCTGGAGACGGCGTACACCGTGCCCGACGTGCCGAGGCTGAGCACCGGCGTGCCGGGACGCAGCCCGAGACCGAGCGCGGCGGCGGCGTTGTCCCCGGTACCGGGAGCCACCAACGTGCCCTTGGAGAACGGCAGTTCGTGGCAGTCCCGCACGGTCCCCGCCACCTCGCCGGGCCGCACCACGCGCGGCAGCAGCGCGGGATCGAGGCCCACGTGCGCGAGGGTCTCCTGGTCGTACGACTCGGTCCCGGCCGCCCACCAGCCCGTACCGGAGGCGTCGCCGCGGTCGGTCGTGCCCTGTCCCGTGAGGCGCTCGGTGAGGTAGTCGTGGGGGAGACGCACCGCCTTCGTGGCACGGACCGCCTCCGGTTCGTGCTCGGCCAGCCAGGCCCACTTCGTGACCGTGAAGGACGCGCCGGGCACGCTTCCGGTGCGCTCCGCCCATGCCTTCGGGCCGCCCAGCTCCTCGATCAGTCGGCGGGCCTGCGGCGCCGAGCGTACGTCGTTCCACAGCAGGGCCGGACGCACCGGCTCGCCCCGCTCGTCCAGCGTCACCAGGCCGTGCTGCTGGCCGCCGATCGACACCGCCGCCGCCTCGTGCGCCGCGTCGCCGCACTGGTGCAACGCCTCGACCAGGGCGTCCCACCACTGACGGGGGTCGCTCTCGCGGCCCGCTCCGGAGGAGACGGTGTGCGGCGCCTGACCGCTCGCGACGATCCGGCCGGTGGCCGCGTCGACGACGAGCGCCTTGGTGGACTGGGTGGACGTGTCCACGCCGACGACGAGCGGACCCTCGGCTGCTGACATCGGGCTCTCCCTTTTTCCGCGGCTCTGCGGGCTCTGACCTGCTGTTTCGAGGGTGCCAGGGCCTTGGTGACCCGGACCGCACCCCTTCGGGGACATCTTGTCCCTTCCCAGGGATGCGTCCGCATACTAATTTGTAAACCGCCATGACGAAATAGTCGCAAGCGAGCAGTCACCGGCAATCAGTGAGCAGTCGCAAGCAATCAAGGAGCCGCGGCATGAGCTACCAGCCCACCCCCGACGACCGGTTCACCTTCGGGCTGTGGACCGTCGGCTGGCAGGGAAGGGACCCGTTCGGCGACGCCACGCGGCGTGCCCTCGACCCCGTAGAGTCGGTGCAGCGCCTGGCCGAGCTCGGCGCCCACGGCGTCACCTTCCACGACGACGACCTCATCCCCTTCGGGTCCTCGGACAGCGAGCGCGAGTCGCACATCAAGCGCTTCCGCCAGGCCCTCGACGCCACCGGCATGAAGGTGCCGATGGCCACCACCAACCTCTTCACCCACCCGGTCTTCAAGGACGGCGCGTTCACCGCCAACGACCGCGACGTGCGCCGCTACGCGCTGCGCAAGACCATCCGCAACATCGACCTGGCGGTCGAGCTCGGCGCGCAGACCTACGTCGCCTGGGGCGGCCGCGAGGGCGCCGAGTCCGGCGCCGCCAAGGACGTACGCGTGGCCCTCGACCGCATGAAGGAGGCCTTCGACCTCCTAGGCGAGTACGTCGTCTCCCAGGGCTACGACCTGCGCTTCGCGATCGAGCCCAAGCCGAACGAGCCGCGCGGCGACATCCTCCTGCCGACCGTCGGCCACGCCCTCGCGTTCATCGAGCGCCTGGAGCGCCCCGAGCTCTACGGGGTCAACCCCGAGGTCGGGCACGAGCAGATGGCCGGGCTGAACTTCCCGCACGGCATCGCGCAGGCCCTGTGGGCGGGCAAGCTCTTCCACATCGACCTCAACGGCCAGTCCGGCATCAAGTACGACCAGGACCTGCGCTTCGGCGCCGGCGACCTGCGCGCCGCCTTCTGGCTCGTCGACCTCCTGGAGACCGCCGGTTACGCCGGTCCCCGCCACTTCGACTTCAAGCCGCCGCGGACCGAGGACCTCGACGGCGTGTGGGCCTCGGCGGCGGGCTGCATGCGCAACTACCTCATCCTCAAGGACCGCGCCGCCGCCTTCCGCGCCGACCCGGAGGTCCAGGAGGCCCTGAAGGCCTCGCGTCTGGACGAGCTCGCGCAGCCGACCGCCGCGGACGGGCTGCAGGCTCTGCTCGCGGACCGTGGCGCCTTCGAGGAGTTCGACGTCGAGGCGACCGCCGCGCGCGGGATGGCCTTCGAGCACCTCGACCAGCTGGCGATGGACCACCTTCTGGGCGCCCGCGGCTGACGCTGTCGGCCCGTGCCGCATACGCACGCGTGTGTGCTTGAGGTGATGCACACACGCGTGCGTGCGCGTTTGCTGCGGAATCGTGCGGTCCACGGCATGGGCCCGTATCAACTTCCGCGTGGGGGTCGCCTCATGTCCGTTGCGAGGCGACTCTGGACGGTATGGCCATGCCGCCCGTACCGCCTCAGCCGCCCGGACCGCCGGGTGGTACGCCGCCTTCGGGCGGTGGTTTCGGACCGCCCTCGGACGACTTCGGCCCCGGCTACGGGGCTTATGGGAACGGAGGGGGTTACGAGCCGCCGACCCAGGTGAGTTGGCAGCCGCCGCAGGAACCGCCCAGAAGGCGACGGAACCCGCTCTTCCTCCTCCTGATCGGGATCGCGGCGGTCGGGGCCGTCGTCGCCGTCGTCCTGTGGATGGCCTCCGGCAACGACGACTCGTCCGACAAGAAGTCACCCGCCGAGAGCGGCGCGCCCTCAAGCAGCTCGCCCTCGCCGTCCTTCAGCCTTCCGACCACGTTGCCGAGCGAGTTGCCCAGCGGGCTCCCTTCGAAGCTGCCCACCGAGCTGCCGAGCGGCATCCCGAGCGAGATCGAGTCGCTGATCCCGTCCCTGGGGGACATCGACCTGCCGTGACGTCGGCTCAGATGCCGTGCGGCAGCCGCACGTAGGTGACCTTCGTCTCGATCCCGCTGTCGACCAGCCGGCCCTGCGCGTCGAAGGCCTCCGCGCCGTCCGTCATGCCGAAGTCGTTGTCATTGATGAGGGCGATCGTGTCGCAGTCCACGCGCGCGACGCCCTCGATCTTCTGGGGCACACCGGCGACCGTGCCCAGGTCGACGACCAGCTTCTTGGCGAGCACCGGGACACCGGCGGCCGCCGGGTCGGCGAGCTCCTCATAAGAGGGCGACGTCGAGGCGTCGTCGTAGGCGCCGCCCAGGATGTTCGCACTCCGCCCGAGCTTGACGACCTGCAGTCGCGCGGCCTTGTCGGTGCGCTCCTCGACCAGGAGACGGTCACCGTCCAGGGCGACGACGGAGGAGATCTTCAGCTCGGAGGTGTCGTCCTCACTCGGGTCCACGATGTTCACCGGGTCGAAGCGGTACGCGTACTCGGCGGTGACCGCCTTCTTCTTGGGCGAGAAGCGCAGCAGACGGGTGTTGAGCGAGCCCTCGGCGGTGTCGCCGTCCGGCACCGACAGCGGGCTCTGCAGGGCGATCACCAGGTCGCCGCCCGGGAGTTGGGCGAGTCCCTCGAAGCCGCGGTTGACCTGCCGGTTCAGGTAGATGGCCGGCAGGGCCTCCACCACCGGGTAGTCGGCGCCGGTGAGGTGCAGCCCCTTGGGGACGTACCGTGTGAGCACCTTCCCGCGCGCGGAGACGTGGACGATCGAGGGCCCGTACTCGTCGACGAGCCAGAAGGTCCCGTCCGCGGCACGCACGATGCCCTCGGTGTCCAGCCCGTTCGGGTTGTACGACAACGGGGTCTGGGCGTCGTAGGAGTACGGCGCCTCGTCGCGGCCCTCCTGGTTCGACAGCCCGGTGACGGCCTTCCCGGAGGACGTGGTGATCGGGAGCGCGTCGAGCACCTTCGCGGAGCTGCCGGACACCCGGATCTTCACGATCGCCGGATCGAACCCGGGCACCGGGAACGTACGGCGCTTCTTTCCGGACACCTTGATCTGGCCGTTGGGCCCGCGGTCCGTGACCGTCCAGAACTCGCCCTTGCGGCCCGCCGGGTAGATGTCGCTGCCGATGCCGCCGAGGTCGACGCCCCGGTCATTGGCCACGGTGCCGGGCAGCAGGGAGTTGCTGAACGTCCCGAGCGGGATGTCGCCGAGCGTGGCCGTCTGTACGACGTGCGCGGTCCGCGACGGAGCGCCGGTGGCCGGACCAGCCGCCACGAGGGCCGCGATCACGGCGAGCGGAACACCTGCCGCGACGGAACGTCTGACGAGGTGCGGGCCGGTGGCGTGCGGGGACATCGGGCCTCCTGAGTGACAACTTGGTTGACAGCGGCCAGATTTCGGCCCTCCGGCGAACGCGCCGCTACCAAGAGGTGAACTGGGGGCGTCGGCTGCCCAAGCACACGGGCCGCCCGTAAGGCTGGTGGGGGCCCTGGCGGGCACATCCGGTACGGATCGAGTGCCGCCCATGTGTGCCGGGGTGGCGTCCGTCTGCGTCGGAGTGGCGCCCGTCTCAGGAGCCCTCCTCCGCGGCTGTCGGCTCCAAAGCGGCCAAGGCGGTCGCCGGATCCCTGGACGTGCCCGAGACGGGCACCCAGCGCCCCCGTTCGCTGCGATACGGCCACCAGCGACCGTCCCGTCCCAGGCGGAGTTGGTTCGGCGCACCGACGACGGTCCATCGGTTGCCCCGCATCCGCAGTGCCGGACGCTCGTCCTCGTCCCAGGCCGAATCCAGAGCCGCACGCGCGCGTGCGAGCGTTTCGTCGGCGACGGGCCACTCCTCCTCCAGCACGGACAGCGAGGCGGCACCACCTACGCGCCAGGCCTCAACGCCAAGCGCCAATTCCTCCCGGCCGCGCTCCGATCCGACGGCGAGCCGGTCCACGATCACGTCGTCCGGGGCATCGACGGCCAACCGGACGGCATCCTGGGCGACCGTCAACTCCGGTTCGCCGCCCGGCTGTTCCGATCCGGCGCGGAGGGCGTCGGCGAGCAGCCGCCGTGCCTCGACCGCCGTCCGGGCGATCAAGTGACGCAGGGCGGCCGGATCGACGCCCGGTCCGGGTGGGACATCGGTGTCCAGAGAGGGCACCACGGCGGGTGACACGGGCAGTCCGGGCGGGGTGGGCAACGTCGGCAGGATGTCGCCGGCCGCGTAGGCCTCGGCCGCGTCCACTCCCGGTGGCCCGGCGGGCGTCTCGGCGGGGGCGGCGCTACGGGCCTGGAGGTCGTCCAGGAGGGCGCGTTCGGCCCGTCCGCGTATCAGCAGCAGGACGAAGGGGTCCTCGTCCAAGAGCCGCGCCAACTGGTAGCAGAGGGCTGCCGTGTGCCCGCAGTGGTCCCAGGCGCCGCAGTCGCACTCCGGCTCCAACTCGCCCATGCCCGGCAGCAGTTCGACGCCCGCGGCCGAAGCGTCCTCGACCAGGTGCGGGGGCATCTCGCGGTCAAGGAGGGCCGCCACGTGCCCGGCCCGCTCGACGGTCATCTCCAGCAGGCGGTCCCACTGCTCCTCGGAGAGCTCCGCCAGGAGGACATCGGCCCGGTGAGCCGTCCGGTCCCGGCCCTGGACCACGGCCGTGATCCGCCCCGGCCGCACGGACACGGCACCCACCGCTCCGGTGCGCGCGAGCCTGCGGCCCGTCTTGAGCTGCTGCGAGTCCAGCGCCGTGTCCTCCAGCGCCTTCAGCCACGCCTGGCCCCACCAGGTCCGTGCGAAGCCTCGCCCCTGCGCGGGCGGCAGCGCGGCGAACGTCCGCTCCGTGCCGTCGTCGTAGGCATCACCGTCGTACGCGTTCATCGCCCGCCCCCTCGCAGCTCGACCAGAGCGGCCAGCTCCGTGTCCGTCAGTTCGGTGAGCGCCGCCTCGCCGGAGCCCAGCACCGCGTCGGCCAACTCCCTCTTGCGGTCGAGCATCTCGGCGATGCGGTCCTCGATGGTTCCCTCGGCGATCAGGCGGTGCACCTGCACGGGCCTGGTCTGGCCGATCCGGTACGCGCGATCCGTGGCCTGCGCTTCGACGGCCGGGTTCCACCAGCGGTCGTAGTGCACGACGTGCTCGGCCCGGGTGAGGTTCAGCCCGGTGCCCGCGGCCTTCAACGACAGCAGGAAGACTGGCACTTCACCGTCCTGGAAGCGCCGCACCATCGACTCGCGCTCGGCGACGGGCGTCCCGCCGTGCAGGAACTGGGTGTCGACGCCACGGGCCGCCAGATGCCGCTCCAGGAGACGTGCCATGCGCACGTACTGGGTGAACACGAGAACCGACGCCCCCTCGGAGAGGATGGTGTCGAGCAACTCGTCGAGCAGCTCCAGCTTTCCGGAGCGCCCGGCGATCTTCGGCCGCTCCTCCTTGAGGAACTGTGCCGGGTGGTTGCAGATTTGCTTCAGCCCGGTCAGCAGCTTCACCACGAGTCCGCGCCGCACCATGCTGTCGGCGGCCGCGATCTCCGCGAGCGTCTCGCGCACCACGGCCTCGTACAGTCCCGCCTGTTCCGTGGTCAGCGACACGGCACGGTCGGTCTCGGTCTTCGGAGGGAGCTCGGGGGCGATCCCCGGGTCCGACTTGCGGCGCCGCAGCAGGAACGGCTGGACGAGGCGTGCGAGCCGCTCGCCGGCCGCCGGGTCCTGTCCGCCCTCGACCGCCTGCGCGTACCGGGTGCGGAAGGTCCCGAGCCGGCCCAGCAGCCCCGGGGTCGTCCAGTCGAGGATCGCCCACAGTTCCGACAGGTTGTTCTCCACCGGGGTGCCGGTGAGCGCCACGCGTGCGCGTGCGCCGATGGAACGCAGCTGCCGCGCGGTCGACGAGTACGGGTTCTTCACGTGCTGCGCCTCGTCCGCCACGACCATGCCCCACGGCACCTCGGCCAGCCGGGCCGCGTCCAGGCGCATCGTCCCGTACGTGGTGAGCACGAACTCCCTGTCGGCCACGCCCTCCAGACCGCGCCGCGCCCCGTGGAAGCGACGCACGGGCGTACCCGGGGCGAACCTCTCGATCTCGCGCTGCCAGTTGCCCAGCAGGGACGTCGGGCACACCACGAGCGTGGGACCGGCCGACGGCTCCTCCGTCTGCCGGTGCAGATGGAGCGCGATCAGCGTGATCGTCTTGCCGAGCCCCATGTCGTCCGCCAGACAACAGCCGAGCCCCAGGGACGTCATCCGGGCCAGCCAGCTCAGCCCTCGCCTCTGGTAGTCGCGCAGCGTGGCCGCGAGCGCGGCGGGTTGCGCCACGGGATCCTGCGCCTCGGGATCCGCGAGCCGCTCCCGCAGGGCCGCCAGCCACCCCGTGGGCTGTACGTCGACCAACTGGCCGTCCGCCTCCGCGGAGCCCGTCAAAGCGGCGCCCAGCGCCTCCACGGGCGTGATCTTGCGCTCCTGCCGACCACGGGCGCGACGGACCTCACGCGGGTCCACGAGCACCCACTGATCGCGCAGCCGCACCACGGGACGGTTGGCCTCGGCGAGCCGGTCCAGCTCCTCGCGCGTGAGCCGCTGATCGCCCAGCGCGAACGACCAGTCGAAGGCGAGCAGCGCGTCGGCGGACAGGAACGACGGCGTGTCCGAGGCCAACCGTCCGGACTTCGGCGCGTCGTCCGGCGGACCGATCACGGCACGAGTGGTCAGCTCACGGGCGAGCTCCCTCGGCCAGTGCACGTCGACACCGGCCGTGGCGAGCGCCTGGGCGCCTGTTCCGAGAAGTTCGGTGATCTCTTCGTCGGCCAGTTCGACCGCGTCCGGCACGCTCGCCGAGAGCAGCGGGGCGAGCGGCGGCCAGGCCCGCGCGGCGCGACGGAGCGCGAGCAGGGCGTCCATACGCGCGCGTGGACCGAAGACGCCGGACCCGCCCCACACCTCGGTGGCGTCGGCCACGAGACCCGGATCGGTCACGCCGTGCACCTGGGGAACGGCCCGGAAGGACAGCGTCCCCTCGTCCAGGGCAGGGTCCGCGAGGCCGTGCACCTCGATCCGCAGCGAGATCCGTACGCCGGCGTCGTGACCGGCGGAGACATCGGCGGCCCAGGCGCGCTGCTCGGGCATGTGCCTCGGCTCGCGCGCCGCGTAGGCGGGCCCGCCCGTCACGAGCGGGGCGGCGGGGGAGCGGGGCAACGTGTCGGCCACCGCGTCGAGGAAGGCGCGCAGCAGCGGCTCAGGGTCGGGCAGCCGTGGCGGCTCCGAGCCGTCGAGCGCCACGGCATGGGCCTCAGGCGGCATCGTGGCGGCCAGCTGGCGGACGCGGTCGATGTCCTCCGTCGACAGTGGGCCCACCCGCCACGCGTCGTGGTCGCCGGAGGACAGACCAGGGAGCAGCAACCCCCGCGCCACGAACTGCAGGGCCAGTACGGAGGCCGCGCCCCAGAACACGCTCGCGCGGTGTCCGTTCACGTCGGCACGCGCACGCGTGAGCACCGGCAGCGCCGTCCGTACGGGCAGGACGACGGCGGGCACACTCGTCGGCAGGACGCCGTCGTCGTCCGGCACGATGACGGTCAGGTCCTCGACGGACCCGGCCGTGACGAGGGGCGGAGCGGTGCCGTCGGGCCGCCAGAAGGCGACTCTGCCGCTACGGGCCGGATCGCCCGGGACGAAGACGGCGCAGCAGCGGGCAAGTTCGGAGATCTCGGACGGTGTTGCCGTCTCGGACGGCGTTGCCGCAGGGACGCTCTGCACAGCGATACCGAACTCCTCAAATTTGACTACCAGGCCCTGAGGTCGCCGAGGGTACAGCATGGGAACGATCCACCGGAGCGGCCGATCCGTGACCTGGCCGGGTCCGGGATTGGGTAGGAGGGTCTCAGGGACGAGTAGGGGTCGCGCCTCAGGGATGTCTCAGGGTCGCCGTTCGGAACTGTGCGCGGCGCGGACCCGTTTTCAGGACAGAGAGCGGCCCCGGCCGCGAAGGAGGCGACGTACATGTCGAAGAAGGCGAAGATCGCCGCAGGGGGTGTGGCGGTCGGGCTCATCCTGTTGATCTGGCTGCCGTGGTGGGCGACGCTCCTGATCATCCTGGGAGTCCCGACCGCCGCGTACCTCACGTTGGACCCTTCCCAGCGGCGCAGGCTGCGCCGGGTCAGCCGCAAGGAGCTGGGTCGCTGACCGCACGGACACGGAGGTACCCCGGCACAGAGACACACCGACGCGCTCGGGCGGCGAGGTCGGCGTGCGCACAGGAGTTGGTCACATCGCCGTCCGGGGACCGTGCGACGTACGGCCCCGGACGACGGGTGGCGCCCAGTCCGGCGTCCGGTGCCAAAATCGTTTGCCTGCCGGACGGGCGGCACATCACCATGGCCGCATGAAGCATGGAAAGGAGGCCCAGCGACTCCTCGGTGAGCGCTGATGGCCCGATACGAGGCGTCCCGGACGCCGTCCGAACAGCCCCAGAACCACACGTCGCCGGCGCCCTTGACGCCGGCCTGGCTCAGGGCCCACTTCGACCCCTTGCCGTTCCCGGCACGCATGAGCGCCCTGGCTCGCTATGCCCGCACGCTCACTCCACACGCGTACGAGACCCTGCACCACGCCCTCGACACCGGCGACGGGGACGAGCGGCACACCGCTCTCTTCCTGGCGGTCGTCCGCCGGGATCTGGAACGGGTGACCGAGGCCTTGGCCGACCCGCTGCTGGGCCGCCGCGCGCGTGCGGCGGCCGTCCGACTCCCGATACCCGAACAGGCCCTGGAACGACTGGCGTCGAGCGACATCAGGGCTATTCGACTCGACACCTACCGGCTGCTCAGACGCAGCCGTCGCCACGCCCTCGCCGCCGCACTGCTGCCCGGCGTCTTCGAACGCCACGGCCTCAGGGAAGCGGCCGAGCTGCTGCCCGCCTGTCCTCCGGAGACCGTGGCGGCCTGGCTGCCCCGCGTCGAACCGTCCGCCGGCACGATCAACTCCCTTGCCCGCACGGCACCCCAGGCCCTCGCCGCGTATCTGGCGGCACAGAGCGAGCACCAGGCGGCGGAGGAGTCGTACGCCTTCCACCGGGGTCATCGCGGGGCCGCGACGGTCGCCGCTCGCCGTGACCCCGACGCGGCCCTCCTGCTCCTGGAGCGGGCCCCCGACCTGCTCACCTCGCGCGGAGTCCTTTCCGCGCTCTACCGGCCCGCGCAGGCGGTGGCCGTCCTGAGAGCGGCGCCGCCGTGCGAGGACGGCCGGCGTCGCGAATACGCCGTTCCCGCAGGGCCGTTGCCGTCATCTCTACGGCGGATCCTGGTCGGGCTGTCCGCGGCGGATCTCCTGGTGCTCGCCGAGCACTGCCCCGCCATCGACAGCAGGTACAGGGGGCCAGGCCGTCAAGAGGTGGCTCCCGACACCCTGTTGCAACTCCTTGCGCCCGTCGAACGGAGGCGGGTCGTGGAGAGCCGGATCGCGCGCCATCGATACAGTGCCTCCCTCGGTCCGGCGCTCGCCGCGCTGGACCCCGCCGACCGTGTGGCGTTGATCAAGCCTCGACTGAAGAACTCCCGCAGGCCCTGGTACTCGGCCCGATGGGCGGTGACCCTGCCCCTGGCCCAGGGCGAGCCGCTCCTGCGTGAACTTGCCGAGAATCACCGGGTCCACCATCGCGCCCAGGCCTGGCCCGCCCTGCTGGCCTGTGTGGAACTCCAGGGCGACCCGGCGGAGTTCGCCCGTGTCGCCCTCGACTGCGAACGGGCCTGGCACGACCGGGACGAGGTCCGCCGCCCGGCACTGCAGCAACTCGCCGGCACCGCACCCCACTTGCTCGCCGCCCTGCCCAAACAGGTCCTGCACGACGCCGTCCGCACCACCGTCCAGTCGCGCGACTCGACGGCGGACACCCTCGACGCGGCCCGAACACTGCTCCACCGCGTCGTCGAACGAGCGGCGGCAGTCGGCGACATCGAACGCGCGGTCATCGCCGTCGCGCTCCTGGGCGAGGTCGCGTCCGCGCCCCGGCACACCGGCCCGCTGACTCCTGTGCGCGTCGACGAGGTGGCCGCCCGCGCCATCTGGGCGGCCACGGAGCAGAGCGCACCCCAGCGGCCCGAGGTGGGCACGGCCCTCGCCGAACTCCTCAGGACGCATCTGACCGAGTTGCCGGACCTCGACGCGCAGGCGCGGGGCATCGCCGTCGAGTGCGACGACCCGGTGCTCGCGGCCCGGGCCGCCACTGCCTGGGTGTGGCCGCCGCGGCTGCGGGAACAGCGCTGTGCCGAACTGATCTCCCTGGACGCCACCTTCGCCACCGTGCCTCTCGTCCTGCGAACCGTCACAACACGCCGGACCGTCCTCCTCGATCCCGTACTGGCGGCCGCGAGCGGGGAGTTCAGAGGCCACCTGCGCCCCCGCGCCACGCCCTGGACGCCGCGGCTGCACCCCGGGGTGGTCGGCAGGTGGCTGCCGCGGCAGCGGGACGCGTGGAGCGAGCACCACGCGCGCGTGGCCGCCGACGAGGCGGCTCCCCTGCACGTCCGCACGGACGCGGCACAACTCCTGAGGGACCCCGCCCTGTTGACCGCGCTCGCCGCGGAGGCGCCGCAGCCTGTGGCAGCGGCAGCCCTCACCGCACTCGGTGAACTCGCCGTACGGATGGCCGAGGAGGCGCCTGACGCGGTGGCCCTCCGGGATCTTCTGTTGCGACACGCGGCGACCGGAGGCGTGCGGGGGCGGGCCGCGATGGCCGCGATCCGGCGGCTTCTCGCGCGACTGCCCGACGACGAGACGGTGCGCCTGCTCGCCCCAGTGGCCCGCGCCGCCGACGCCCCGGTCGGCACCCGCAAGGAGGTCGCACGGGTGCTGGGATCCCTGTCGGGCGACGACGCTTTCGAGGCCCTCGTCGCGGCCTGGGACCAGCCTGGCGGGCACCCTGATGTCCGGGCCGAGCTGGCCCGCGCGCTGCTGCCCGCGATCGACCGGCCCGGCGTGACCGACCGCCTCCTGGGCTCGGTTCACGAACGCGCCGTACGCGAAGCCGTCGTGCACGCACGCGTACGTGCGGTGCCCACCCCCAAGAGGCTGGCATACACGGCGCTCCTGGTGCGGATCCTCGAAGAGGGCGACGACGAGTCCGCGGTGGCCACGTGCGGCATCCTGCCGTCCTGGCTCGGGGCGGACACGCCGGACGGGATCCATGTGCTCACGAACGCCGTGGCGGACCCGGAGCGAGCCGGCCGGGTGTGGCACGCGGCGGCCCGCCAACTGGTGCGGCTGCCACCCGGACCGGTCTCGGAGGCCGCTGTCCGGCGCGCGTTCGATCTGCTGGGGGAGCGGGCCCGCGCGCGGGACCCTCTGGTGCGTACCGACGCCCTGCGCAGGCTGCACGCGGTGGCGGGCGACGTGCGGCCGGGTGGTGGCGACCGGCTGGTGCTCCCTGCTCTGGACACGCTGATCGACATCTTGGAGGAGGTCGGGTTGGCGACTGATGCCGCACGTCTCACCTGGGACGCGGCCCTGCGCGACATGAGCCACGGCAGACACCGGGCGGATCGCTGGGCGCGGCTGGCTCGGTTGTGCGAAGCCGCACCGACGCGCCTGTCGGTGCCCACGTACCTGCCCATGGACTTCGGGCGGTCACGCGTGCGCGAGGCGGCCCTCGCCGCGGCACGCGCTCTGGGTTCCCACGGCACGGCCCACTCCGGCCAGTTGGCCCTTGTGTTCGTCCGGGGAGGCGGTCAGGCCGCGAGCTGGGAGGAACCCTGGAGAGCCGAACTCGAGGCGCTACGAGCCCACCAGGACCCGGACACGGCGATGGGCGCTCTCCTCGTCGACACGGACCTGTGACGCCGAGCCGCGTCAGGTTGCACGCACGCGTGAGCGGGTTCGCCGATGCCGGGTCCCCGCCCCTGCTCGCGTGAGCTCCCCGCGCGCGTGACGCAGCCGTTCAACTGGGTCGTACGGCCATCTTGTCGAGCGCCTCCAGCAGGCCCGGCAGTTCCGGCCCGCGGCCCACCGGCAGGACCTCGCCCGGTTCCTCGTCGAGCAGTACGAACGCGATGTCGTCGGTCCTGGCCACGAGCGACCAGCCGGGACCGTCGGCACGCAGCGTCCGCGCCTCGCCCGGGGCGAAGGACGACCGCACCCGGCCCAGCGGCGGCGGGGAGTCCACGTATCCCCGTGCCTCCGACAGGACGCGTCGGATGCCGCTGTGGCCGGGCTTCTTCTCGGCGCCCTCGTCCAGGTCCTGATCGGCCTTCTCGGCCCCGTCGGGGTCCGTGGTGGCCTCGGGGACCCGGAAGTCGGCGTCGTCGATCTGCTCGCGCCACACGGCCCACTGGAGGGCGATCTCGTCGGCTCCGAGCCGCCGTTGGGCCGGCCCCCACGTCGTCGTGTCCGGCGGCGCCAGCGCGGGACCGTCCACGACGTCGGGACCCGGGTCGTGCGGTTCCGGCACTCCGGGAGCCGCGACGGCGACCGCCAGGGGCCAGCCGGGCAGGGCGGCGACGACCGTGCGCTCGGTGGGCGACAGGTCGTACTCCATGCCGCAGTCCCAGGACGCGATGGCCACGGCGACCAGGGAGACGTCGTCGACGACGACGGTCCACCGGGCGCCGTCGCCGTCCTGGCCGAGCACCAGGCCGTATCCGTCGGCGAGCGGCGCGAGGCCGAGCGCCGCGCAGGCCTCCGGATAGTCGTCGCCCAGCACGCTCGGGAACTTCGCCGGCGTCAGCAGTACCGCCGTGAGCACATAGAGCGCGTCGTCCTCGGCGGCGACGGCGTCCTCGTCCGTCCCGGCCATCCCAGCCTCCCCATCGGTTCGTCCAACGGCGCGCACCCTAATGCGACCGGAAGCAGCTTGTCACGACTGCCCAGCGACGCGGACCTGCAGTTTTCCGGGTGCACGGGGCGAATCGACCGCGCGATGCCCCGCGTGTCAGGCCGCGGGGAGCCCGAGGAGGGCGCGGGCCACGGTCTGAGGGGACTCGTCGCGTTCCCGCGCCAGCGCGATGACGGCCCTGCACGCGAGCTCGCTCACGCCGAAGGACAGTGCCTCCGGTGACACCCAGCCCGACGCCTCGTCCTGCCGGTCCTGGTCGTCCTCCGCGCGGGCCGACACGTAAGTGGCCGCGGCCTCGAAAAGATTGTGCGGATGTTTGTCCCGGCCAGGGTCCACCTCCACGCGCAACGCGTTGCGGACTCTGGAACCGGACTTGCGCACCTTGCCCCACATGCGAACCACCTTCCCCCTACGTGGTTGACATTCACTGAACGTTCATCTCCTGCTACTCAACGTAGAGTTGGAGTTCCCGCAGAAGAAGGGTCCAAGGCTAACCGCCGTTACGTCAGCCTTCCCGCACGGCCAGCGCCAGGAAACGGGTGTCCTCGTCGACGTAGAAGGTCATGCGCCAGCCCGAACCGGCAAGCAGGGAGCGAAGGTTGGGTTCGGCGCGCAGGTCCTCCGGGGTGATCTGCCGGCCCTGGCGCGCCGCGAGCGCGGCCCTGCCGATCGGATGGAACAGCGCGAGCGTGCCGCCGGGGCGCACGACGCGTGCCAACTCCCGCAGATTCTCGGTGGGATGCGGAAGGTGTGCGATGAGCCCGGCCGCGAACACCGCGTCGAGCGACCCCGACCGCACCGGCAGCGCGGACACGTCGGCGAGCAGCAACTGCCCCTGACGGTCCCTGCCGGCGGCTACGGCGGCCTGGAGCATGGCAGGCGTCAGATCGGCGCCCATGACCGCTCCGGAGGGCCCCACGGCCGTCCGGAGCGGCGGCAGGGCCCGCCCGGTGCCGCAGCCCGCGTCCAGCACACGGTCGCCCGCGCGCAGCCCCAGCTCGGCGACCGCCGCCGCGTAGGCGGGACCGTCGTCGGGGAACCGGCGGTCCCAGTCCGCGGCGCGCGCGGTGAAGAACTCCCGGACATGCGTGTGGTCGTCGCTCATGCTCCGCATGATCCCTCACCGACACGGATGACGCCCCAGTGCGCACGTTCGAGCTGGACGCGATCGTTCAGGGGTACCGCTGTGTCATATTTCAAT
Source organism: Streptomyces sp. NPDC001002 (assembly GCF_053599215.1). Classification (NCBI taxonomy): domain Bacteria; kingdom Bacillati; phylum Actinomycetota; class Actinomycetes; order Kitasatosporales; family Streptomycetaceae; genus Streptomyces; species Streptomyces sp. NPDC001002. The sequence continues at coordinate 45,858 of NZ_JBSFLV010000050.1, forward strand.
ACCTTTCGAAATGCGCCCTCTTTGTGCGCCCCTGTCCTCCTAGCGTCCCGGGGTCATGGGACACCTGGACCACGCGACCTTCGGTTGGCTGACCCCCGTGCTGTCGTACGTGATGGCCTGCATCGGCTCAGCCCTCGGGCTGCGCTGCACCGTCCGCGCGCTCGGCGCCACCGGACGGTCGCGCCGCAACTGGCTCATCACCGCGGCCTCGGCGATCGGCACCGGCATCTGGACCATGCACTTCGTGGCCATGCTCGGCTTCGGCGTCAGCGGCACCGACATCCGCTACGACGTGCCGCTCACCATCGCCAGCCTGCTCGTCGCCATGATCGTCGTCTGTGCCGGCGTCTTCGCCGTGGGCTACGGCAAGGACCGCACCCGCGCGCTCCTCCTAGGCGGCCTCACCACCGGGCTCGGGGTCGCGAGCATGCACTACCTGGGCATGGCGGCGGTCCGGCTGCACGGCGACGTCGACTACGACCCCGCGCTCGTCGGCCTGTCCGTCCTGATCGCCGTCGTCGCCGCGACGGCGGCCCTGTGGGCGGGGCTCAACATCAAGTCGCCCGTCGCCGTCTTCGGCGCCTCGCTCATCATGGGGGCCGCGGTCGCCAGCATGCACTACACCGGCATGTTCGCGGTGCGCGTCCACGTCACCCCTTCCGGCGCGGCCCTGCCCGGGGCCACGGCGATGCAGTTCATCTTCCCCCTCGCCGTCGGCCTCGGGTCCTACCTCTTCCTGACCTCGGCCTTCGTCGCACTGTCGCCGACCAGTGGGGAGCGCGAGGCGTCCGCCTCCGCCCAGCGGCCGGTCGAGAGCGCCTTCGGCTAGCCACCACCGGATCGACGGCACGCCCCGAGGCACCGTCGCGAGCGCGTCGCCGACCCCGGCGGCCGCGGCCCGACGGCCCGCCCCCGAACCACTTCCGAGCGAGGAGGCCATGCGTACACCCCGTAGGACGCCCGCACTTGGCGCCGAGACGTCGAACACACCTCCGGCGCGCGGTCGTCGCGCGCACGCGGGACCGCCGGCCGAAGAAGGCCCGGAGGACCCCGTGGGTGCGCCGCCGGAGGAGGCACCCGAGCGTTCCAGTGGCTGGCGAATAAGGCCGCGGACCGTTCGGGCCAAGATCGTCTGCCTGCTGATGGTGCCGGTCGTCTCACTGCTGGCCCTGTGGGCCTTCGCCACCGTCAGCACCGCTCAGGACATCGCCAGGCTGCGGCAGTTGCAGCGCGTGGACTCCGAGATCCGCACACCCGTCGCGACGGCCGTCACCGCCCTCCAGGCCGAGCGCACGGCCGCCATGCGGTACGCCACCCACCCGACGACCGGGCAGAGCAGCGACTACAAGAAGCTCGCGGAGCGCACCGACCGGGCCGTGGCCGAACTCCGGCTCGGCGACGACAACACCGTCGCCGACAGCGAAGAACTGCCCCCAGGAGTGGCCCGACGGCTCGACACGTTCGTCACCGGCGCCGAACGACTGCGCACGCTGCGCAAGACGGTGCTCGACCGACGCACGGGCTGGGACGAGACCTACAAGCAGTACACCGACACCATCGCCACGGCCTTCGCGGTGGGCGGCGCGCTCACCAGCATCCAGGACGCCGACCTCGGCTCCGACGCACGCGTACTGCTCGAATTCTCCCGCGCGGGAGAGGCGTTGGCCCAGGAGGACGCACTCGTGGCCAGCGCGCGGCTCGCCGGCGGCCTGCACGGCGAGCGGCTGCGGCTGTTCACCGGCGCCGTCGACACGCGCCGCGCCCTCACCGACGCAGCCGTCGCCGACCTGCGCGGCCCGGAACGCAGCGCCTGGCGGAACCTTGCCGCGGGCAGCGCCTACACGGCCCTGGGCACCGCGGAGGACAAGGCCCTCGCCGGCACCCCCGGCCCGCTCACCGCGGCACCCTCGAACAGCTGGGACACACCGCACGCGCGCGTGCAGAACGGCATGCGGACGATCGAGGACCGGGCGGGGCAGGGCGTCGCGAACCGGGCCGACCCGTTCACCCGCGGTCTGCTCACCCCGGCCGGTGCCGCGGTCCTCTTCGGCCTCGCCGCCGTCGCCGCCTCGCTCGTCATCTCCGTACGCATCGGCCGCGGCCTCGTCGTCGAGTTGGTCGGGCTGCGCAACAGCGCCCTGGAGATCGCCCGGCGCAAGCTCCCCGAAGCGATGCGGCGGCTGCGCGCGGGCGAGGATATCGACGTCCACGTGGAGGCCCCGCCGGGACCGCCCGCCGAGGACGAGGCGGGCCAGGTCGCAGAAGCCCTCGGCACCGTGCACCGTGCCGCCCTGCGCGCGGCCGTCGAACGCGCCGAACTCGCCAGCGGCATCTCCGGAGTGTTCGTCAACCTCGCCCGCCGCAGCCAGGTCCTCGTGCACCGCCAACTGAGCCTGCTGGACAGCATGGAACGCCGCTCCGACGACCCGAACGAACTGAGCGACCTGTTCCGGCTCGACCACCTCACCACCCGTATGCGGCGCCACGCCGAGAGCCTGATCATCCTCTCCGGAGCCGCGCCGGGCCGGGCCTGGCGCATGCCGGTCTCGCTGACCAACGTGGTGCGCGCGGCCGTCTCCGAGGTCGAGGACTACGCACGCGTGGAGGTACGACAGCTCCCCGAGGCGTCCGTCCTCGGCACGGCCGTCGCCGACCTCACGCACCTCCTGGCCGAGATCGTCGAGAACGCCGCCCAGTTCTCGCCGCCCCACACACGCGTACGTGTCAGCGGGGAGCCCGTCGGCAACGGCTACGCGATCGAGGTCGAGGACCGCGGCCTCGGCATGGGCAGCGAGACGCTCGCGGAGGCCAACCGCCGCATCGAGCAGTCCGAGGCACTGGACCTCTTCGACAGCGACCGGCTCGGCCTCTTCGTCGTCAGCAGGCTCGCCGCCCGGCACGACATCAAGGTGCATCTGCGCACCTCGCCCTACGGCGGCACCACCGCGGTCGTCCTGCTGCCCACCCCGCTGCTGCACGGTGGCGCGGCGGAACGGTCGGCGGCGGAACGTTCATCCGAGAAGGCCGCCGGCAGGGAGCGGTTCGCGGAACGCGAGTACGCGCGCGTGCCGGGCGCCGCCTCCCGCCAGGAGTCCGTCCCGGCACCGGCCGAACGGCCCGCGCTGGTGCCCACCGCGCAGGCCGCGGTGGAGGAGACGGCGCCCGAAACCCCACCACCCGGAGTCACCACCTTGCGCCTGCACCGTCCCCCGGACGACGTCGAGGAGTCCGACGACCTGCCCCGCCGCGTACGCCAGGCGAACCTCGCCCCGCAACTGCGCAGGCAGCGCCCCGAAGAGCCCGACCGGGCCGCCGCGCCCCACCACGACGATGGCCGCACCCCCGAAGTCGTACGGGAACGCATGGCGGCGTACCGCGACGGCTGGGCCCGCGGCGGCGGCAGGCAGCCAGGGCGTGGCGCCACTCCGGATTCCACAGCGCGCAGGGACAGTGAAGGAGATCCCGCATGATCAAGGACCCGAGCATGAGGGCCGCCCCGCAGTCGGGTGAACTCGACTGGCTGCTGGACGACATGGTGCTGCGCGTGCGCGAGGTACGGCACGCCGTGGTGCTGTCCAACGACGGCCTCGCCGTGGGCGCCTCGACCGACCTGCACCGCGAGGACGCCGAACACCTTGCCGCGGTCGCCTCCGGCTTCAACAGTCTGGCCAAGGGAGCCGGCCGCCACTTCGGCGCCGGAGGCGTGCGCCAGACCATGGTGGAGATGGACGACGGCTTCCTGTTCGTCGCCGCCGCCGGCGACGGCTCCTGCCTCGCCCTCATCACCGACGTGACCGCCGACATCGGCCTGGTCGCGTACGAGATGGCACGGCTGGTCAAGCGCGTCGGCGAGCATCTGTACACGGCACCACGCGTCGCCGCGCGGCCCCCGGCCGCCGGATAGGCCGAGGGCGGTCCGCGCACATGAACCTGGACAGGACAGGCGCCCCGCACGAGCCGGGCAGCCAGTGGTACGACGGTGAGGCCGGGCCGCTGGTCCGTCCGTACGCCATGACGGGCGGACGCACCAGGTCGGGACCCGCCGGGGTCCGCTTCGACCTGATCGCCCTCGTCACCCTGGACGCGAGCGCTCGCGGTATCGACGACGACCCCACGCTCGGGCCCGAGCACCGGGCCCTGATCGACCTGTGCCGCACGGAGACGCAGTCGGTCGCGGAACTCGGCGCGGGCGCCGATCTGCCCGTCGGCGTGATCAGGGTGCTCCTGGGCGACCTGCTGGAGCGCGGCTGCGTCACCGTCAGCCGCCCGGTGCCACCGGCGCAGCTTCCTGACGAACGGATTCTGCGCGAGGTGATCGAGGGGCTGCGGGCGCTGTAGCCGAAGTTCACGACCATCCGACGGCGAGTTCAGCCTCATCCGACGTTGCCCGTACTCCCGTACTCCCGAGAGAAGTGATCAATGGACTCCGAGCACTCCGATGCCGCGGGCGGCGAGACGACCGCACTGGCGTTGAAGATTCTGGTCGCCGGCGGATTCGGCGTGGGCAAGACCACCCTGGTGGGCGCGGTCAGCGAGATCAAGCCGCTGCGCACCGAGGAACTGCTCAGCGAGGCGGGCCAGTTGGTGGACGACACCGACGGCGTCGACCACAAGGTCACGACCACCGTCGCCATGGACTTCGGCCGCATCACCATCCGGTCCGGCCTGTCCCTCTACCTCTTCGGCACCCCCGGCCAGGACCGCTTCTGGTTCCTGTGGGACGAACTGTCACAGGGAGCGCTCGGCGCCGTCGTCCTGGCGGACACCAGGCGCCTTGAGGACTGCTTCCCGGCCGTGGACTACTTCGAGCACCGGCACATCCCGTTCGTGGTGGCCGTCAACTGCTTCATGGGCTCCCGCAGGTACGGCCCCCAGGACGTCTCGCGCGCCCTCGACCTCGACCGGGGAACTCCGGTGGTGCTCTGCGACGCCCGCGACCGCGACTCCGGGAAGGAGGTGCTGATCCGGCTCGTCGAGTACGCCGGGCGGATGCACACCGCCCGGCTGCTCGACTCGGTCGGCTGACGCGGCCGCGATGCGGCCGTGAAGTCAGCTCGCGACGGCCTTCTCCGCCAGGATCTTGTCGACCGCGATCCGGACGAGGAGCTCCCCGGGCACGCCGTTGCGCTCCCCGAACTCCGCGGCGCGCTCCTCACCCATGTACCGCGCGCCGATACGGCCGGCCCAGTGCCGCAACTCGTCGAGATCCTCCGAGATCCGGGCGCGGCCCTGCAGCACCACGTAGTCGAACGGCGGCCGATCGTCGTCAATACACAGCGCGGCCCGTCCGTCACGGGCCAGATTCCGGCCCTTCACGCTGGTCTTCGCGGTGTTGAACACGATGTCGTCCCCGTCGAGCAGGAACCAGATCGGCGTCACATGCGGGCTGCCGTCGGCCCGGACGGTGGAGAGTTTCGCGGTGCGGGTGCCGTGCGAGACGAAGGCCCGCCATTCCTCATCGGTCATCTTCTGTGCCATGCGCCCATCCTCCTTGCTCGCGCGCCGGTGGTGGGGAAGGCTGGCGAGGGATCCTCCCAAGAGGGGGAGTCGGCACACGGGGAGTCGGAGACATGGTGCAGAACGAGGGACTCGGCTGGCTGCTGGACGACCTCACCGAGCGGGTCGAGCACGTACGCCACGCGTTGGTCCTGTCCAACGACGGCCTGGTGACAGGCGCGAGTACGGGACTGCGCCGCGAGGACGCGGAGCATCTCGCCGCCGTATCGTCCGGACTGCACAGCCTCGCCAAGGGCTCGGGGCGCCACTTCAGCGCGGGCGGGGTACGCCAGACCATGGTCGAGTTCGACGACGCGGTGCTGTTCGTCACCGCGGCCGGCTCCGGCAGCTGCCTGTGCGTGCTCAGCGGGGCCGACGCCGACATCGGCCAGATCGCGTACGAGATGACCCTGCTCGTCAATCGAGTCGGCGAGCATCTCGGCGTGGAAGTCAGGCAGCCCGAGCGATCACCGGTCGCAGAGGCCTGACCTGCGATTTCGTCCCCTCCCGCGGAGTTATCCACAGGCTCGCCACGAGATTCGCCGAATTGGCTACGGTTTTTTCCGAGGCCACGCGGACGGCGCGGGCCCCTCACTCCACGGGGGAGACGAGCATGTCAGGCAACACCGTCACGAAACCGCAGTCCCTGTCCTTCGCGCCGAGTCGCGCGGCCAGGGAACTGGAGCTCAGGCGAGGGGAGTTCGACCTCGCCGTACACCTCGGCTGTGTCAGGACCGTGCCCGACGAAGGGGGCGGAGGCCGGCGGGTCACCCGCACCGAGATCGACCGGTTGCGCACCGAGAAGGGCTATCCCGAGGCGCTGCGGAAGCGCGTCGAAACGGTGGGCACGAAGCAGGGGGCGGACCTGCTGGAGGTGACACCCGCCAGGTTCACCCGACTGGCCAGGCTCGGCGTGGTCGTGCCCGTGAACTTCTACCTCAACCGCTACCGAGCCGTGGTCTGGCTGTATCTCGCCGAGGAGCTGCGGCAGTTCGCCGCCGACGGGGACAGCACGGGTCTGCTCAGTGGCACGACACCGTCCGGACTGCGCGAGCAGTTGGAGGCGGGGCTGGATCTGCGGGCACGGAACTGGCGGGGACGGCACCTCGGGTTCCTGCTCCGGCAGGCCGACGGCCACCCCTGGGCCCGCGCGGCGGCCGTGGCTTCACTGCTCGATCCCGTCCAGGTCGCGGAGATCGTCCACGACCCCTACGAGCGCTCCCATCTGAGCCGCTTCCGACCCAGGCCGGTGGCCCACGGAACCCCCGGCTCGCCCTCCGCGCAGCTCGCCGAGCGGATCATGACGGCGGACCACCCGGACGAGATCGGCTGGCTGCGCGCCGACCTCGCACAGGCGGTGAGCGAGGCCCGCCTCGACCACCCGGCACCGCGACCGACAGCGAATCCGACGGCACCGACACCAGCCGCACATCACGATGTCCCTGCGCATCACGACGACCCGGCCCACCCGGAATCGGAGCGATCCCGTGGCCTGCTGAGTCGCCTGTTGCGCAGAAACCCGTGAACTACAGCGCCCTGAACAGCCCTTCCTGGACCACGGACACCAGCAGCCGTCCCTCGGTGTCGTAGATCCGCCCACGGGCCAGACCCCGGCCACCCGTGGCGATCGGCGACTCCTGGTCGTACAGGAACCACTCGTCCGCGCGGAACGGCCGGTGGAACCACATGGCGTGGTCCAGCGACGCCATGTCGAAGCTCCGCGGACCCCACAGGGGCTCGACCGGGATGCGGACGGCGTCCAGGAGAGTCATGTCGCTGGCGTAGGTGAGCGCGCAGGTGTGCACGAGCGGGTCGTCGCCCAGCGGCCCGACCGCGCGCATCCACACGGCACTGCGCGCCTCGGCGCCCTTCAGGTCCTCGGCGCTCCAGCGCAGCCGGTCCACATAGCGGATGTCGAAGGGCTGGCGGCGCGCCATCCGCTCCAACTGCTCGGGCAGCGCGCCCAGATGGGCCCGTACCTCCTCCGCGACGGTCGGCAGGGACTCCGGGTCCGGAACCTTGCGGGCGGGCGGCAGCTGGTGCTCGAAGGGTCCTTCCTCAGGCTTGTGAAAGGAGGCGGTGAGATTGAAGATCGTGCGGCCCTGCTGCACGGCGGTGACCCGGCGGGTCGTGAACGACCTGCCGTCCCGCACCCGTTCGACCTCGTACACGATCGGCACGCCCGGCCGGCCCGGGCGCAGGAAGTACGCGTGCAGCGAGTGCACCGGACGGTCGCCCTCCGTGGTGCGGCCGGCGGCGACCATGGCCTGGCCCGCCACCTGGCCGCCGAAGACCCGCTGCAGGGACTCCTGCGGGCTGCGGCCACGGAAGATGTTGACCTCGATCTGCTCCAGGTCGAGCAGGTCGACCAGTCTCTCGGCCGGGTTCGTCATGCGTGGAGTTCTCCTTGGTTCACGGCTGTCCGACGACTCACAGCTGACCGACGTCGGTGACCCGGACGACCGCTTGGCCCTCCGCGTCGGAGGCCGCGAGGTCGATCTCCGCGCTGATGCCCCAGTCGTGGTCGTCGTTCGGGTCGTCGAAGATCTGGCGGACGCGCCAGATGCCGTTCTGCGGCTCCTCCTTGATCACGAGGAGCTTGGGGCCGCGGGCGTCGGGACCGGTGCCGAGGTCGTCGTACTCGTCCCAGTACTTGTCCATCGCCTCGCCCCAGGCGTCCGCGTCCCAGCCGTGCTCGGCGTCCAACTCGCCCAGTTCGTCGACGTGGTCGAGGGCGGCGAGCTCGACGCGGCGGAACATGGCGTTGCGGACCAGGACGCGGAAGGCACGCGCGTTGGCGGTGACGGGCTTGACCTCGTCGGCCTTCTCCTGGGCCTCCTCCGCGGTCATCACCTCCGGATTGGCGAGCTGCTCCCACTCGTCCAGCAGGCTGGAGTCGACCTGGCGGACCATCTCGCCGAGCCACTCGATCAGGTCCTGCAGATCCTCGGACTTGAGGTCGTCCGGGATGTTGTGGTCCAGCGCCTTGTACGCGCTGGCGAGGTAGCGCAGCACGATCCCCTCGGTGCGGGCCAGCTCGTAGTGGGACACCAACTCCGTGAAGGACATGGCCCGTTCGTACATGTCACGGATGACGGACTTCGGCGACAGCGGATGGTCGCCCACCCACGGGTGGCTCTTGCGGTAGGTGTCGTACGCGTGGAAGAGCAGCTCCTCCAGGGGCTTCGGGTACGAGATGTCCTGGAGGCGCTCCATGCGCTCCTCGTACTCGACGCCGTCCGCCTTCATCGCGGCGACGGCCTCGCCCTTCGCCTTGTTCTGCTGGGCGGCGAGGATCTGCCGCGGGTCGTCCAGGGTCGACTCGACGACGGACACCATGTCCAGGGCGTAGGACGGCGACTCGGGGTCCAGGAGCTCGAACGCGGCGAGCGCGAACGTGGACAGCGGCTGGTTGAGGGCGAAGTCCTGCTGGAGGTCCACGGTGAGGCGGACGATGCGGCCGGAGGCGTCCGGCTTGTCGAGCTTCTCGACGATGCCGCCGTCCAGCAGCGAGCGGTAGATGGCGATCGCGCGCCGGATGTGCCGCAGCTGCTGCTTGCGCGGCTCGTGGTTGTCCTCCAGCAGGTGGCGCATCGCGTCGAAGGCGTTGCCCGGACGGGCGATCACCGACAGCAGCATCGTGTGCGTCACCCGGAAACGGGACGTCAGCGGCTCCGGCTCGGAGGCGATGAGCTTCTCGAAGGTGCTGTCCGTCCACCCGACGAAGCCCTCCGGCGCCTTCTTGCGGACCACCTTGCGGCGCTTCTTCGGGTCGTCGCCCGCCTTGGCGAGCGCCTTCTCGTTCTCGATGACGTGCTCGGGGGCCTGGGCGACGACGAAGCCCGCCGTGTCGAAGCCGGCGCGTCCGGCGCGTCCCGCGATCTGGTGGAACTCCCGGGCACGCAGGGTGCGGACGCGATTGCCGTCGTACTTGGCCAGGGCGGTGAACAGCACTGTGCGGATGGGGACGTTGACGCCCACGCCGAGCGTGTCCGTACCGCAGATGACCTTGAGGAGACCGGCCTGCGCGAGCTTCTCCACCAGACGCCGGTACTTGGGCAGCATGCCGGCGTGGTGGACGCCGATGCCGTGCCGGACATAGCGGGAGAGGTTGCGGCCGAACTTGGTGGTGAAGCGGAAGTTGCCGATCAGCTCGGCGATCTGGTCCTTCTCCTCGCGCGTGCACATGTTGATGCTCATCAGCGCCTGCGCCCGCTCCACGGCCTGCGCCTGGGTGAAGTGGACGATGTAGACCGGGGCCTGCCGGGTCTCCAGCAGCTCGGTGAGGGTGTCGGTGAGAGGGGTGAGCCGGTACTCGTAGGACAGCGGTACGGGACGGGTCGCCGAGCGGACCACCGAGGTCGGGCGACCGGTGCGCCGGGTGAGGTCCTCCTCGAACATCGAGACGTCGCCGAGCGTGGCGGACATCAGGATGAACTGCGCCTGGGGCAGCTCCAGGATCGGGATCTGCCAGGCCCAGCCGCGGTCCCCCTCCGCGTAGAAGTGGAACTCGTCCATGACGACCTGCCCGACGTCCGCGCCCTTGCCGTCGCGCAGCGCGATCGACGCGAGCACCTCGGCGGTGCAGCAGATGACGGGCGCGTCGGAGTTGACCGAGGCGTCACCGGTCAGCATGCCGACGTTCTCCGTGCCGAAGATCTTGCACAGCTCGAAGAACTTCTCCGAGACCAGCGCCTTGATCGGAGCCGTGTAGAAGGTGACCTCGTCCCGGGCCAGCGCGGCGAAGTGCGCGCCCGCCGCGATCATGCTCTTGCCGGACCCGGTGGGCGTCGACACGATCACGTTCGCACCGGAGACCACCTCGATCAGCGCCTCCTCCTGATGGGAGTAGAGCGTGAGACCGCGTTCCTGGGCCCACGACTCGAAGGCTTCGTAGAGGGCGTCGGGGTCGGCGGTCGCAGGGAGCTGATCGATGAGGGTCACGGACCCATCTTGCCTGGCGTCCTCCCTCAGGGGGGAATCGGATGTCCGCCCGAAGATCACGACCTATACGCTGTGTCGCCGACGGAGCGTCAGCGAACTCGGTCAACTGGACAGCGGTACACGAGGAATGGGGCGGGCAACGGCCATGATGGGACCAGCACACTCACTGTCGGGCGCCGCGGCCTGGCTCGGTGTCGGAGCCGCGGCCGCCGCGGCCGGGCACACGATGCCCTGGCCGGTCCTCCTGGTCGGCGCCTTGATCTGCGCCGGCGCCGCGCTCGCCCCGGACCTGGACCACAAGGCCGCGACCATCTCCCGGGCTTTTGGTCCCATCTCGCGCGGGTTGTGCGAGATCGTGGACAAGCTCTCCTACGCCGTCTACAAGGCGACGAAGAAGCAGGGCGACCCGCGCCGCTCCGGCGGCCACCGCACGCTCACGCACACCTGGCTGTGGGCGGTCATGATCGGGGCCGGGGCGTCGGCGCTGGCCATCGTGGGGGGCCGCTGGGCGGTCCTCGCCCTCCTCTTCGTCCACATGGTGCTGGCCATCGAAGGCCTGTTGTGGCGGGCGGCCCGGGGCTCCAGCAGCGATGTCCTGGTCTGGCTCCTGGCGGCGACCAGTGCGTGGATCCTGGCCGGTGTCCTGGACAAGCCGGGCAACGGCGCGGACTGGCTCTTCACGGCTCCCGGCCAGGAGTACCTGTGGCTGGGGCTGCCGATCGTGCTGGGCGCGCTCGTGCACGACATCGGCGACTCGCTGACGGTCTCCGGCTGCCCGGTCCTGTGGCCGATCCCGATCGGTCGCAAGCGCTGGTACCCGATCGGCCCGCCGAAGATCATGCGCTTCCGGGCGGGCAGCTGGGTCGAGCTGAAGGTGCTGATGCCGGTGTTCATGCTGCTCGGCGGTGTCGGCTGCGCGGCGGCGCTGAACTTCATCTGAGGGGCGGGCCCCTCCGGGCGGGGCACGGCGGTCGTGCCCTCACCCCGGAGAGGCCCCGGCCGTCAGTCCCGCCACTGCTCGCCGGGTCCCACTCCGGGCAGCGGCCGGCCGATGGTGGCCAGGGGGAGGAAGAACAGCCCCTGGCCGATCGCGAACGTCAACGTGGTCAGGGCCCTCTCGTCGTAGTGCTCGGACACCTGCGCGTAGAGGTCGGCGGAGACCCGCTCACCGTGCGGGTTCGGAGTGAGCACCGCCTCGATCAGCGCGAGCGCGGCACGCTCGGCGTCCGTGAAGTACGGCGCGTCGTGCCAGGACGACACGGCCGTGATCCGCTCCTCGGACTCCCCGGCCCTGCGCAGGGCACCCGTGTGCATGACGGTCAGGTAGGTGTTGCCGACCAGCTGGCCGAGGCGCAGATGGATCAGGCCGATCGTGGTCTGCGGCACCGAACCGTTGCCGACGGCCTTGAACAGGGCTTCGGAGACCGGTGCGAGCTCGGGGACGGTCTTGAGCGGGTTGGGCAGACGCGACTGAGTGGTCACGGCGTTCTGCGCGGAGACGGCGTTCTGTGTGGTCATGGCGTTCTGTTCTCCGGATCCTCGACATCGTCGGTACGGGCGAAGGCAGCTTCGGTACTCGCGAAGTGCTTCTGTCGCACTGACGGATGTCGAGGCCCGGATGTGACCGGCGAACGCCAAGAATCTCCGGTCGGCCGTGCGGGGGCGCCGCTAGCCGGTTCAGCCGGTGGGACCCGCGCCGGTTCCGCTGCCGTAGCGCCGCTCGAACTGGGCGATGCGGCCCTCGGTGTCCACCGTCCGTGCCTTGCCGGTGTAGAACGGGTGGCTCTCCGAGGAGATCTCCACGTCCACCACCGGGTAGGTCTCGCCGTCGTCCCACTCGATGGTCTGCTCGCTGGTCGCGGTGGAGCGGGTGAGGAAGGCGTAGCCGGCCGCGCGGTCGCGGAAGACGACCGGGTGGTAGTCGGGCTGCTTGTCGTTCTGCATGCGAGCTCCTTGGCAGGTCGGCCGGGCGACGGTTCAGCCGGACAGGGTGTCCTCGTCGACGATGTGCATGGCGGCTTCCTCGGCGGAGGCCGCGGCGCCGTCGATCCCCACGTCCGTGGCGATCAGCGCGCTCTCCTCGTCCTCGTGGGCGCCTTCGTCGGGCGCCACGAGCCGGCCGGAGCGGAAGTCGCCGACCTCGTTGTCCAGGAGCTCACCGTCCGAGTCGTCGGAGTCGCCGAGGCCGTCGCCGTCGTAGGCGCCGAGGTCGGGGATCTCCTCGGCGAGCCGCTGGTCCAGCGTCTCCCCGCGCTGCCCCTCGGCCGCCGTCACACCCTCGTGCTCCACGGCCCACGGCCGCTCCGGAGGGGACCAGCCCCGGTCGAGCGGGTCGTCGACACCGTCGTCGTCCAGGGTGTCCTCCGGGTCGAGCAGACCCGAGTCCTCCTGGATCTCGGATCCGTCGGGCTGGTAGACGTCGTCTCCCCATCCGTCGGCGCTGGTCACGGGTACCTCCAGGTGATGGGGACAGGCCCGCTGTGGCTGGCGGGTCGCCGGCACGCGGCGCGAACCGGTACCGGTGCCCAGCCTTCCACCCCCTTTCGGGACCGCGCAACGGCACAGGGCGACGAGCCGGCCGGGCCGCGAGCCCGACCGGCGTCCGAGACCGGGGTCCCGCTCACCGGTTCACCCTCGCCTCGGCTCATCACCTCAGCCCCGCCTGGGCCCGTCACCTCACCCGTGCCAGGACCGCCACAGCGCCGCGTACGCACCGTCCGCGGCGACCAGCTCGCCATGGCTGCCGAGCTCGCTGATCCGGCCGTTCTCCACGACGGCGATGACATCCGCGTCGTGGGCGGTGTGCAGCCGGTGGGCGATGGCTACGACGGTGCGGCCGTCGAGGACACGGGCCAGGGACCGCTCCAGATGACGGGCCGCACGCGGGTCGAGCAGGGACGTCGCCTCGTCCAGGACCAGCGTGTGCGGGTCGGCCAGCACCAGCCGGGCCAGCGCGATCTGCTGCGCCTGGGCCGGGGTGAGCGTGAGCCCGCCCGAGCCGACCTCCGTGTCCAGGCCCTCGTCCAGCGCCCGCGCCCACCCGTCCGCGTCGACCGCTCCCAGAGCCGCCCACAGCTCGGCGTCGTCGGCGCCGGTCCGGGCGAGCAGCAGGTTGTCGCGCAGGGAGCCCACGAAGACGTGGTGCTCCTGGTTGACGAGGGCCACGTGCGAGCGGACCCGCTCGGCCGGCATCCGGGAGAGTTCGGCGCCGCCGAGGGTGATGTGGCCGGCCCGGGGCGCGTAGATGCCGGCGAGCAGCCTGCCCAGCGTGGACTTGCCCGCGCCCGACGGCCCGACCAGCGCGAGACGGGTGCCGGGCGCGACCTCCAGGGACACCTTGCGCAGGACGTCCACGCCCTCGCGGTAGCCGAAGTGCACCCGGTCCGCGTGCACGTCACGACCGTCCGGCGCCAGCGACTCCTCACCGGCCTCCGGCTCGATGTCCCGCACACCGACGAGACGGGCCAGCGACACCTGGGCCACCTGGAGCTCGTCGTACCAGCGCAGGATCAGGTTCACCGGGTCCACGAGCATCTGCGCGATGAGCGCGCCCGTGGTCAGCTGGCCGACCCCGATCCAGCCGTGCAGGACGAACACGCCGCCGATCATCAAGACCGAGGCGAGCACCGTCACATGGGTGAGGTTGATGACGGGGAAGAGCACGGACCGCAGCCACAGCGTGTAGCGCTCCCAGGCGGTCCACTCCTGGACTCGACGCTCCGACAGTTCGACGCGGCGGACACCCAGGCGCTGGGCCTCGACGGTGCGCCCCGCGTCGACCGTCTCGGCGAGAGCGGCGGCCACGGCCGCGTACCCCGCGGCCTCCGAGCGGTAGCCGGACGGCGCCCGCTTGAAGTACCAGCGGCAGCCGATCACCAGCAGCGGCACGGCGATCAGCACGGCGGGCGCCAGCGGCGGCACCGTGACGACGAGCCCGCCGATCAGCAGGAACGCCCAGACCACACCGATCGACAGCTGCGGCACGGCCTCGCGCATCGCGTTGGCCAGCCGGTCGACGTCCGTGGTGATCCGGGACAACAGGTCACCGGTGCCAGCCCGCTCCAGGACGCCCGGCGGCAGCCCGACCGACCGCACCAGGAAGTCCTCGCGCAGGTCGGCCAGCATCCGCTCGCCGAGCATCGCCCCGCGCAGCCGCACCTCGCGCACGAACACGGCCTGGACGACCAGCGCGAGCACGAACACCGTGACGGTGAACGGCATATGGAGCTCCCGCGCACCGTCCGACACCCGCTGCACGAGGTCGCCGAGCAGCCACGGGCCGACCAGCGAGGCGATCACGGACACCGTGTTGACGGTGATCAGGATCAGGAAGGCACGGCGGTGCCGACGGAACAGTTCGGCCACGTAGGCGCGTACGGTCGCGGGGGCACCGACCGGCAGGGTGTTCGCCGTGGTCGGGGCCGCCGGGTCGTAGGCCGGTGGCGCCACGCCGATCATGCTGTCTCCTCGATCTCTTCCAGTTCCTTGAGCGCGCCGGTCAGAGCGGCCTCTTCCTTGAGTACGCCGGTCAGGGCGGCCTCTTCCTCGGTCTCCCGGGTCACCACCGCCCGGTACCGGGGCTCGTTGTGCACCAGGTCGCGGTGGACGCCGACCGCGGCGACCTCGCCCTCGTGCACCAGCACGACCCGATCCGCGTGGTCCAGGAGCAGCGGCGACGAGGTGAACACCACCGTCGTCCGCCCCTCCCGCAGCCCGCGCAGTCCCTCCGCGATCCGCGCCTCGGTGTGCGAGTCGACGGCCGAGGTCGGCTCGTCCAGGACGAGCACCTCGGGGTCGGTGATCAGTGACCGGGCCAGGGCGAGCCGCTGCCGCTGTCCGCCGGACAGCGACCGCCCGCGTTCGGTGATCCGCGTGTCCATCGGGTCCTCCGCGTCGAGCGACCCCTGGGCCAGCGCCTCAAGCACGTCCCCGCACTGGGCGGCCGCCAGCGCGTCGGCCGCGGTGACGTCACCGGACGCCGGCACGTCGAGCAGCTCGCGCAGCGAACCGGACAGCAGCACCGGGTCCTTGTCCTGGACGAGCACCGCCGTCCGGGCGGTGTCCAGCGGCAGCTCGTCGAGGGGGACACCGCCCAGCAGGACGGACGTGCCTTCCTCGGCGGGGTGCCCGCCGAGCCGTTCGGCGAGCAGGCCCGCCGCGTCCGGGTCGCCGCACACCACGGCGGTGAACCGGCCGGCGGGGGCCAGCAGACCGGTGGCCGGGTCGTACAGATCGCCGGAAGGCGGCTCGGCCTCGCGCACTCCGCCGGCGTCCGTGGCCCGTTCCAGCGACAGCACGCGTGCGGCCCGCTTGGCGGAGGGACGCGAGAAGGAGTACGCCATGGCGATCTCGTGAAAGTGCTGCAGCGGGTAGCTCAGGACCATCACCGAGCTGTAGACGGTGACCAGTTCGCCGATGGTGATCCGGCCCTGGCGGGCCAGGTGGACGCCGTACCAGACGACCGCGATCATCAGCACGCCCGGCAGCAGCACCTGGATCGCGGCGATCAGGGACCACATGCGGGCGCTGCGGACGGCGGCCCGGCGGACCTCCTGGGAGGCGCGGCGGTAGCGGTCGAGGAACAGGTCCTCGCCGCCGATGCCGCGCAGCACGCGGAGTCCGGCGACGGTGTCGGAGGCGAGTTCGGTGGCCCGGCCCGCCTTCTCGCGCTGGAAGTCGGCCCGGCGGGTGGCCCGCGGCAGCAGCGGCAGGACCGCCAGCGCCACCACGGGCAGACCGACGGCGACGAGCACGCCGAGCGCCGGCTGGTAGACGACCAGGGCGACACAGACCAGGACGGCGGTGAGGGCCGCCGCGGTGAACCGGGAGACGGCCTCCACGAACCAGCCGATCTTCTCGACGTCACCGGTCGACACGGCGACGACCTCGCCGGCCGCGACCCGCCGGGTCAGTGCCGAGCCGAGCTGTGAGGCCTTGCGGGCGAGCAGTTGCTGGACGCGGGCGGCGGCGGTGATCCAGTTGGTGACGGCGGCCCGGTGCAGGAAGGTGTCGCCGAGCGCGACGCCGATCCCGCACAGCGCCAGCAGGCCGCCGGACAGCGCCAGTCGGGTGCCGGAACGGTCCACCACGGCCTGAATGGAGAGGCCCACGCAGAACGGCAGCGCGGAGACGCACATGAAGTGCAGCAGCCCCCAGGCCAGGGCCTTGAACTGTCCGCCCAGCTGATTCCGGCCCAGCCACCACAGGAATCGGGGGCCCGAGCGCGCGTCCGGCGTGCCCGGGTCGGCATAGGGAAGGTCTTGGATCTGCATGACGGATGAGGTCCCGGTGGCTCGTGTCAGGGAGGGGAGAGGAGGCCGCGAGCGGCGACAGCAAACCGTGAAAGGTTCGCGTCTCTGCGTGGTCGTAGGCAACCGGTTTTCCACGTAGCCCGCACAGATCCGGCATCTTTCCGGTCTGCCCCGTATCTCCCGAACCGCCGACAATCGCGCCCGACCGAACCTCGCGGCACGGAGGCCTCATTGCCAGGAGGCGCCGACTCCCCGTAGAACACCGGCCATGAAGAGACGGATCATCATGTCCATGCTCGCCGGAGCGACCCTCGTGGCGAGCACCCTTCTCGGGGCGGCCCCGGCTCAATCCGCCCAGATCCAGGGCCAGTCCACCGTAGCGCGCGCCCAACCCGCCGACGTCCCCGCGGAGTTCGGCTCCGACTGGCACGACCCGGTCACCGCGGTCCCGCCCGTCGAGAAGCCCTCCGGCAAGTCCTGCCAAGTCACGCTCGCCGAGGCGCAGTTCCGTGACTTCACTCCCTACCGGGGCACGTACACACCGCCCGCCGGCTGCGGCGACCGCTGGAGCAAGGTCGTGCTGCGCCTCGACGGCAAGGTCGCGGGACGGCAGTACGACCGGCTCGGCTATGTGCACGTCGGCGGGGTCGAGGTCCTCCGTACATCGACCCCCGAGCCCTCGCCCGACGGCATCACGTGGTCCGTGGAGAAGGACGTCACGCGCTACAGCGACACCTTCCGCCGCGCCCAGGACGTCGAGATGCTCATCGGGAACGTCGTCGACGACATGTACACCGGCGTCCTCGACGTCAAGGTCACGCTGACCTTCTACGCCGGCCGCCCCACCACGACCCCCGACAGGACCCGCACCCCCGACAAGGTCCTCACCCTCGCCGACGGCAACACCCTCACCACCCCGCGCAACAGCGAACGCATCCTCGCCGAGGTGTACGCCACCGGATCGGGCGGCGGCTGCGAGGAGTTCTGGTACCTCAGCGTGCCGGCCTCCGCGCCCTACTCCTGCCAGTCCGACGGCGGCCCGTACCGCGAGGTGCAGATCAAGGTGGACGGCCAACTCGCGGGAATCGCCGCCCCGTTCCCGACCGTGTGGACGGGCGGCTGGTCGAATCCCTTTCTCTGGTACGTCATTCCGGGGCCCCGCGCGTTCGACGTCAAGCCGATCGAATACGACCTGACGCCCTACGCCGGTCTCCTCAACGACGGCCGCCCGCACCGCGTCGAGGTCTCCGTCGTCGGCGTCCCGGAAGGGCAGAGCGGCTGGAGCACGCCCGTCAACGTCCTCGTCTGGCAGGACGCGAAGCGCGTGCACGTCACCGGCAAGGTCACCGCGCACCAGGTCGGCGACCTCGCCAACTCCTCGACGTACACGCCCGGTTCGCCGCACCGCGTGGACACCGAGGGCGGCCACGAGCTGACCGTCGCCGGTTACGTCGACACCTCGCACGGCCGCGTCACGACCACCGTCCGGCGCGCCCTCGCCAACACCTCCGCGCACCACTGGACCGACGGCGAGAACGTCGACGGGCTCGATGCGACCTGGTCCGACGACGAGTCGGTCACCGTCGACGGACGCGGACCGGCCCGCACGACGCACACGCAACGGACGTACACGATGAACGGCACGACCAGCATCGGCGACGACGCTCGGCTGCGCACCGTGCTGACCATGGGTGACCGCGCCTCGGTGGCCGAGTCGCGCGGCGGGCGGCGTACCGCGTGGTCGCGGTTCGACGACACGTACACCGGCGACGCCACGTATCTCACGGGCGTGCCGCGTGACCAGCGGCACGCGGTCGGCACGACGAGCGAGCGCTACCGGCTGTACGGATCCGACGGCTGCTACGACCGCTCGCTGACCACCGTGCAGGGGGTGCTCACGGAGGAACGCGACCGCTGCTGAGCGCAGTTGTGTGCGACGCGTCACACGGGTCGTGATTTACGTGGCTGCAACACGGAGGTCTTCGGCGCGATCAACAAAGCCCTGAAGGTGATCGTCACGGAAGCCGCTTTCCGTATCGCAGAAGTCGCCCCGGACTTCTGCGGCAGACGTCCCCCACGTCCCCCACGTTCCCCACAAGGAGTGCCCGTGCCGCCGTCCGTCCCGTCCCTGCCGCGACGCGTCGCACGCATACTGCGTACCTCTCTCTTCGCGCAGGTCGCCTGCGCGCTCGTACTCGGCATCGTCGTCGGGAAGTTGTGGCCCGACGTGGCCACGGATCTCCAGCCGCTCGGCGACGGTTTCACGCGGCTGATCAAGACGATCATCTCGCCGCTGGTGTTCTGCGTGGTCGTCGTCGGCATCGCCAAGGCCGGTGATCTGAAGGCGTTCGGGCGGATCGGGCTCAAGGCCCTGATCTGGTTCGAGGTCGCGAGCACGCTCGCCCTGATCATCGGCCTGGTCGCCGCCAATGTCGTCCAGCCCGGCTCGGGGATGCATGTCGATCCGTCGACGCTGGACGCCTCGGCGGTCGACGCGAAGACGGGCGGTGGCTCGCTGCCGTCGACGACCGAGTTCGTGCTGAACGCCCTGCCCACCAGTTTCATCGGCGCCTTCGCCGAGAACTCCCTGCTTCAAGTCCTCATCCTGGCCTGCCTGGTGGGCGCCGCCCTGCTCCACCTCGGCCGCACCAAGGTGCCGCAGGTGCTGCCCGCCATCGAGCAGGCGCAGGAGATCATCTTCGCGATCGTCGGCTTCGTCATGCGTCTCGCGCCGATCGCCGTGTTCGGCGCGATGGCCGTCCTGATCGGCCAGTACGGGCTCGGCGTGATCGAGACCTACGCCAAGCTGATCATCCTGTGCTACGCGGCCGCCGCGGTGTTCGTCGTGCTGCTCGCCGTAGCGCTGCGCATGGTCACCGGGCTCAGCCTCTGGAAGTTCCTGCGCTACATCCGCGAGGAGATGCTGCTCGCGCTCGGCACCGCGTCCACCGAGTCCGTCCTGCCACGCGTGATGCAGAAGCTGCGCAAGGCCGGCGCCCGCGACGACGCCGTGGGCCTGGTGCTGCCCACCGGCTACTCCTTCAACCTCGACGGCGCCTCGCTCTACCTCTCCATCGGCACGCTGTTCATCGCGCAGGCCGTGGGCGTCGACCTCAGCCTGAGCGACCAGATCACCGTCGTCCTCGTCCTGATGCTGACCAGCAAGGGCATGGCGGGCATCCCCGGCTCCGCCTTCCTCGCCCTCTCCGCGACCGCCTCCTCGCTGGGCGCCATCCCGGCTGGCGCGGTCGCCCTGCTGCTCGGCGTGGACCGCATCATGGACTCGATGCGCGTCGTCACCAACCTGCTCGGCAACTGCGTGGCCGTCTTCGCGGTGTCCCGCTGGGAGGGGGCGCTGGATGTGGAGCGGGCGAAGAAGGTGCTGGACGGCGAGGTCGTGGCCGTGGCGGAAGAGCCCGGGGAAGAAGCGGACGGATCCGTCGAGCTTCCTGTCCAGGCCGTCAAGGAACCAGCTTCCGAGGCAGGCTGATCCCACCGGGACACCGAATCGGGCCGGGGGGGGGCGGCGCGGAGGCGCACCCGGTCGGGTCGCAGGACCGCCCACCAC